>CAKZUP010000103.1 GCA_937922945.1 uncultured Granulosicoccaceae bacterium | reverse complement strand
CGATACCGTTTAATTCAATTCGACAATTTCAATAGTGTCTATGTCACGGTGGAGAACGATGGTTCGGTTAGATATACCTATGGCGGCGGCGCAGACTTTCCTTATGCCGACGCTGCAACAAATACACCCACCAGCACTCAACCAGAGTATGAGCGTACACAAGTCAACTTTCTGAGTGACAATGACGGAGCCTATGCGGTTCAAAACTCCACAACGCTCAACATCGATTGCCTTGCTCCAGATATTTGCTATGTTGACGCCGGTCGCTATCGATTGATTAATTTTAACAATTTCCACAGTGTTTACATCACTGTCGAAAGCAATGGATTAGTTCGGTATACCTACGATGGTGGAGTGAGCTTCCCATTTGCAATCGCTGCGAACTCGTCAACGAGCTCACCAACGTATCTGCAACCAACTCAAACAACTCAAACAACTCAAACAACAAATGATGGCTTTTTTCGAATTAACTTTTTAAGTGACAGCGATAGCGACTACTTGGTTAAAAATTCAGCGACCGCCGAGATAAATTGCCTAGCACCTGCTATCTGTGATGTCGCTCCTGGTCGCTATCGATTAGTCAATTTTGACGATTTTCATAGTATTTATGTGACGGTCGAGAACAATGGTTTCGTAAGATACACCTACCAAGGCGGCACTAGATTTCCTTATGCGGTAGCAACTAATGAAAGCCCCATTGATGAAACCAGTAATGAGGAAATCCTAAACACGCCGACAAATACTCAGACACAACTAGGGAGTACGCTCTATTGGCAGTTACAAGGCAATCTATATCTTGATCACCCCGTTGAGACTTATGGCATTGATTTAGAGGACAATGAGTTTAATGGTGTAATCCAATCATTACATAACCGGGGAAAAACAGTTATCTGTTATATCAGCGCAGGTTCTTACGAAGCATGGCGATCTGATAGTAGTAAATTTAACTTCAATACTGACATTGGAAATCAGTTAGGCGATTGGCCCGGCGAGTATTACTTGAATATTAAGTCAGACAACGTAAGAGCAATAATGCGCTCGCGCATAGACAGAGCTGTTACTGCTGGCTGCGATGCATTAGAGCCTGACAACACAGATGCGTACCAGGCCAACAATGGCTTAGGTCTAAGCTCACAAGATCAGATCGACTACCTATTATTCCTGGCAAACTACGCTCGTAGCAAAGGCCTATCCATCGGGTTAAAAAACACCGTCGATTTAATGACTAATGCGAACTTGATCAATGCATTCGATTGGACGCTAAACGAATCGTGCTATGACTACAATGAATGCGATAAGCTAAAAGCTTTTACTGACTCAGGGAAATCTGTATACATTGCTATGTATGGTACACAAAGCATGTCAGCCAGGTGTGCGGATGCTGCTTCTAACGGCTTTAACCTCTCGTTCTATGGAAGTGACCAACGGCTTGATGGCAGCATTTACTATATCTGCCGCTGATAGAGTAAACATATAAAAGGTTCTTTTATAAAAACGACCAGGAAGCTCACGTATTAGAAAGGCCTAGATGTATCACATCTAGGCCTTATTTTTTTTATTAATGTTCCATACGCAACCCAATAAGGACAGAACACAATTTAAACCGCGTTATGGTCGGATATAGGCATACCCCTGCTCTTGCAGCGTAATGAGCTGTATGACCCCAGACGGAACCATATTGGCCTCATCAACCAACTGTACATCCTTCCCGGCTTTTTTAGTCATTGCCGCATGGGTATTGCCACACGCTGAAAACGTAAGATTGTCTATTTCAAGCGACATAGCTGAAATTCGATCGATAACCGGCGATGTATCAGCACGCAACATGTGCAAGCCGGGGCCATAGGCCACCACTTCTATTTCAACTTTATGATCAACCGAGTCGTAGTACTTCTTAACATTCGCAACGTTGTTCAGCGCCATGTTCATTCTGGCAGGGTCATTATCATCAACATGAATGACCACTTTGTGCGTTGTGCCATCAGCGAACGCAACGGATGTGCTGAGTAACAACACGAGACAAAACCAGTGACTTAGCGTTTTAATAACGTTCATATTCAATCCTCTTGTTTATCAAGCTCAATGCTTATCAGACGCGCTGTTGATCAAATGCACAGTGCAATCCAATAGACTCCAAGTTGCTGCACCAATGTTGACCTTTAGCGCAAGTTTCGAATATAACACCTCAGTAACATTCAACCAAATAGAATTCATTGGCTTCGAAACGGAGCAGCGGCAACACCGTTAACAAGAGCAACTCATCAGAAACTAAACAATCAGTAAGCCGAAATAACTAGCTGAAACAGTACTTTAATCAGGCATAAAAAAGGCCTGATTAAATCAGGCCTTCGGGTTTCATAACGGTGGTACAAACCAAATTAACGATCGCGTGAACGACCCAAATTCTTCAATAGCTCATCCACATCAACCGGTTGCTGTGCAGTGTCGGGCGTTGCTTTACCATTTGGCTTGGCGCTATTTCCAACCCCACCTCTGGCCTGCAACGCCTCGCGCTCACGCAGATAACGCTCGTAGTGTTCGTCGCGTTCAGCTGCAACACCCGAATTATTATTCGGTCGTCGCTTTAGAATGGGCGTTGGACCCGTATCGGTGTATTGTTCTGGTTCCACATTACTGGCGCCGGGCCGCATCTGCACGGGACGACTTTGCGCAGAAGCTGCGGCGTCTTCCGCTGCCTTATTAACCAGTATCACGCCGCTTTCCAATATCAGCATGGCACCCTGATGCATGGTTTCACTAATATCATTTAAATCGTTCGCGGTGAATGTGCCAAGACTTGCCAGCGTGTTGAGATCTTCAAATATCGGCAACGATTCAACCAGTGAATCTAAATCGAGATCTTCATCTGGTTCGACGTCTTCCAATGCCTCAGGAATGGAACTGATGACCGCACTCACAGCTGCCACGCTATCGCGCTCTCCCATAAAATGGATGTCTCTGGCCTCAGCACCACTGATACCGTCGAGACGTAGATCCATGGCAGGCTTTCGGGCAATGCTTGCGCAAGCCGAATACAGCATATCGATTCCATCAATAGACCGAGCTATTCGATCGGGGTCTGCGGCGCGTTCGCCAGCATCGGTAAGCCGAATGGTTAATCGACCTTCACCTGTGGAAGGTTTGTGAGTCCACGCTCCAGGATCGTTGCTTTCTGCATTGCCGAGAAGAGTTGCAAGGTTCGGAAGGTGAGTCGATGCAAACATCACTCGACTGAACAGATGAACCAGCTCTGCTGCGTTCTTTTTCGGGTCACCTGCGGAGGCAAGCAGCGACTGCCAGTACTGAGTGGTGCCGAGATTGTCCAGAAACATGCATCGCGAAACCGCTTTTTCGGCTTCGTTAAACTTGTCCATACTTTCCATGATAATCGCGCCTGAATGACCCAGACGCGCAGCGGCTACCGCGCGATTATCGCCCGTTGCTGTTCGATATTCCTTAACCACGGCCAAAATATCGGCTTTGTTAAGTACTTCAACCACCCTACGGATGGCCCTACGCAGCTCATCGGCGCGCATGCTGAACTCCAGTGAATCCCTTTATACTCCCACTTGATCGGCCGAAGTGCCTGATGGTTAAGTAAAATTTGGGGTTATCTGCTTGAATAACGCTAAATGATCGAATTACGAGGCCAAAATCGGAATTTTCAAGCACGTACATCACTGTGACCTAATTCAATCATTCGAGTTCCCTATTCTACACGCCAACAGTGTCAATATACGGGCACAATGCTCCACGCACCGGTTTATTGGCGATTAGTGACAAGCGGCAAAGATTTTTTCCACCGTAGGCGATTGCAGAGATCAATGACAAAAGAATGGGCCGGCAAACCGGCCCATCGCTCACTATTTACGTGCTACCTATAGAAAGAGGATAGCAAGCTTGTTACCCGCGCTTAGCTGAGTGCGGTTTCCTGAGTGTTCAAGCTAGGGCCAGAAGCGGCTGGACTGTCTTTCATGGCCGCCACGACTGCCGGAACGGGGCTTTTCATGTATCCAGCCGATTCAACATCCAGAGTCTCGAGAATAGACGACGTAACAGCCACCAAGTCGTGTTCTGTCGTTAGATCGGAATGGCGAGATAGATCAGAAAAGCCGTTAAACACGAAGCAACATCCGCCAGGAACATGCTGCGCGGTAGAGCCACTCATGTCCTGAATCGGATCGATGACCAGACCGGCCTCGGCCAGAGAAACAATACGACTACCAACGCTAATGCTCTCAATATCAATGTTATTCTGAAAGACCAGAAACGCACTCTGCCTATCGTTGATGGGCTTCACCGTGGGCTTTTGATCATTAATGTTTAATGACTGACACACTTCTTTAAAGCGCTCGAGCCCTTCCGCGGATTTGAACTCCACAACATACTCTGGTTCCATGCCAGTCAGCTTTTCATATTCATCGTCTTTAAAGCCCAATGCGCTCATAAAGGCTGCAAAATCACCGATAATAAGTTGATTGTGAATAGGTTCGTGCTCAATAGCTTCCTGCCCCATACTGGCTATGACCAACACGGTAAATTCAGGATTAGCTTTAGAAAATCGATCAAGCTTACTCATCATGTAGTCCGCTTCATCCATCGCGGCGTCTATTTCACCAGAATACGTATCGCGCCAGTCCTGTGGCATACGATTCACTTCGTAATCGTTAGGAAATTTAGCGGCCCAATAACGGTGCATGGATGCAGCAACGTGATTGGCAAAAATTGTGGAGAAGTCTGGCTTGGTTTTTTTAATCTGTTTAAAGACCACATCGAAAGTCATCAGTGCCTGAATGTTTCGACGCCGGACAATGCGAACGTTGTTGCGGCGCTCGGCGATTAATTGCTTGATGGTTTTAACAACGGTAGTCACTGAAATACCGAGTCGAGGCAGGTTCATCAGCAAAGAACCCACTTCAGCCAGACCAAATCCGCCACGACGTACATTACGACCAGAGCGCTGCACCGCCATATTATTCAGGCGTTGAAAAGAACCAAGGTACTCGGGAACGGTTTCAAAAGTCGGCGCAAACGGATCGGTTAAATAAAACGACATGTTGCTGGTATCTTGCGGAACCGGGTAAGACCCGATTGATGCACCACAACCTATGGTACGCCCAGCATTGGCAATGATCTCCCACACTGGCGGATAGTTGTCTTTGCCGGCTGCGTCGGTTTGATTGTACTCAACAAAACCATGCTCATGATCTGGCACACCACGGTGAAAGGTCTGCCAACTCAATTTGGGATGCAATTGAATTTGGTCGGGTGTGGCCGCAATAAAACGAGCGGAGCGTTTAATCACAGAAGCCCAAGC
>CAKZUP010000102.1 GCA_937922945.1 uncultured Granulosicoccaceae bacterium | reverse complement strand
AGCGATCGATAACATTTTAAGTCGCTTGCACACCATTAAAGGCAGTGCGCGTATGGCTGGGCAAACTGCACTGGCGGATAGAGCGCACGAACTTGAAGATGAGATCAGGCTAGCCGAAGGTGTAGCACTGGACGAAGCTGTATCTATAGGCCTGGGTGAACTGCAAACACGTATGTTGCTCGACGCGCCAGTGGCAGAATCAGATCGTTTAGAGTCACCTCAACGTTCAGAACCGATGGGTTTAACCGAGGCCACCTTCGAGAACATGCTTTCGTTGGCCACCCGCGCAACCATGAGTCAGGCGAAGTTGGGTGAATCCATTCTTCGATTGCGCGATGCGTGCCGCGATATTGAATCAAGCTCTGCTCGTTTACAACGCTTGCCGCATCAGAACGCAGAATTACAATCAGCAGCAGTGGTGGAGATGTTGAGCGACCTTGATAATGCGCAGCGTATGCTGGCTGATGCATTGCTCGATGCCGAGGCGGAACATACTCAGGGTTCCCGAGCCGATGCAGCGCTACATCAAACGCTGATACGTGCGCAGCTAGTCAGTTTTGCCGAATGTCATACGCGTCTGCAGCACGCGGTGAACGATGCCGCTAAGGAAACCGATAAGCAGGTTGAATTTCAACTGCTTGGTGGTGAGCTAAATATCGACAAAGCAACGTATCGCAAGTTGACCACACCGCTTGAGCACTTGATTAGAAACGCAGTTGTACATGGAGTAGAAGCACCTGCCGAGCGTAGTGCCGCTGGGAAATCGACTGCTGGCATGGTTACGGTTGATGCAAAAATCGACGGTACCGATCTTGTTATTTCAGTTACTGATGACGGTGCTGGTATCGATCTGCAAGCTATTGCAGTCAAAGCTGCCAAGGGCGAAAAACTCGACCAGCTTGCACCGGCTAAGCTGCTTGATATATTAAGCGAGTCAGGATTTTCTACTCACGAAAACGCGGATCAGCTTGGTGGTAGAGGTATTGGTTTAACCACAGTTAAGCAACTTGTTAAAGAAATGCAGGGCGATTTGCAGCTGGTTTTGCCAGCATCTGGCGGCAGTGTGTTCTCCTTGCGGGTACCTCAGAAAATTCGAATTAATCAGGTTGTTTTGGTAGAGCACCATTCTGCCTTGTATGCGATCCCTGTTAATTTTATTCACACCGTGAGTGATGAACCCTACGATATGTCTGGTGCAGATATTCAGTTTAATGGCAATGATTACACCAGTTGCTCGCTCGATGCGGTACTCAACGATCATATGTCCAGTGATTTAACGACTGATACTGTTTCAACTGGCACACGCGTTATCCTAATTGGTGTTCACGATAAACACGTTGCATTGCTGGTAGATAACGTTATTGGCTATCGTGAAGTTATAGCGCAACCATTGGGCGCACAGTTTTCCAATCTTAAACGTTATCTTGGTGGTGCCATGCTGGCCGATGGTCGGCCAGTGCTTATACCGGATTTTAATCGCTTGCTCGATGCCCAGAAAACACTGCCTGTTGCTAACTGGTCAGCCGCTAATGCATCGGTCGTGTCTCGAACGGCATTGATAGTTGATGACTCCATAACCATGCGCATTGCAGCTGAGCAAATGCTACAGAATCTTGGTTTTGAACCGAGCATGGCACGCGATGGCGCGGAAGCGCTGGAGCTCGTAGGCGAAGCACTACCAGATGTGTTGTTGGTGGACATTGATATGCCGCGTATGAATGGTTTCGACTTTTTACAACATTTGCGTGTGCTGCGCCCCGATCATTCAGTGCCGGTAATCATGATCAGCACACGAGATACCGATGAAGATCGTCGCAAGGCACGGGAATTAGGCGCGACTCAATATCTGGTTAAACCTTATACCGAGCAGCAAATGCTGGAGGCGATGACAACCGCCGCATTAATTTAATCAGTCAGGCTTTTTGGGGTTTTTCGCTTATCCATAAGCTGATGGTGCCCTCGATGACAACAACGCCATCTGTGTCAGTTGCTTCTACAGCAACATGCAGATCGCCTGGCTGCCACGCATCGTTTGCCACTTTGGCGGTACAAACAATATCGGTTCCGGCTTTGTTTGGATAGGATAACTGCATGCCTTTCGGAATCCAGCGTAAGTGCTTGGGTATCGACGCTTCGGCCATAAAGCCCATGGCCATTTCCAATCCATTGGCTATAGCAATCACGTGTACCGTGCCAATATGGTTTTGCACTCGCTTGCGCTTTTTTATCAGTATTTCGCAGTGATTCGGTTCAAGCCGTGTGATCAGTGGTGAAATGGTTTGGAAGTAGGGTGCAAAGCGCGCACCGTAAGCCGAGAACAAGCGCCGGCCAAACGGCCAGCGCAATGCTTTGTGGTACAGCGACAGTACTTTATTGGAAGACAAGGTATTTAAGCGCTAGTCTTCCATGTCTCCGCCGGCATCTTTCCAGTCACTGATTCCGCCGATATTGCTAACCGACGTGTACCCCATATCCTGCAACGTTTTCCCTGCCAGCGCGGCTTGGCCACCTGCTGCACACACGAGGAGGATGTCAGCGTCTTTTTGCATCGCGTCATTGTGAAACGGTGTGGATGAGTCTGCTGCAAACTCAATAAAGCCTCTTGGTATACGAACTGCGCCAGCAATAGTGCCACTTTCTGCAATAGCGGACGAGTCGCGCACATCAACCACGATTGATTTTCCTGCTTTCACGCGATCAATAGCCTCTTCAGCAGACAGGCGAGGCACGGTTTCGTTGGCACTATCTAGGTAGTCTTTGGCAGATTTCATTTGTGGATTATCCCTTGCAGTAATGATGTTGGTTTCGGATGCTGATCATAGCAAGCAATGAAAACCGGGTGTAAAGACTGTTGATGATGGAGTCAGCCGCAATGAGTGCAATCAGTTCCGAATTGATCGGTGGGCTGGAAAGGGCTGAATTGGCGTCATTCCGGCAGATAATGCGCGGAAATCGTAAAATGGGTAATAATTCCCAAAAGAAACATCAAGCCGGGCTTGCATTTTGGCGATAAGGGAGTAAACTTGGGAATATAATCCCAAAATATACCGTTATACTAGCACCGCCTATATCAAGGAGAGTTTAATGTTTCAAAAAACGATACTTGTCAGCGCCCTTACGCTGATCTTTCTGTCCGGTTGTAGCGACAACGGAACGGTTGTTTCTCCGGGCAACGACTCTGAAGACCCGAACAATCCGGATGTAGAGCTGCGTGCACTACAACAGCTGGAAACCAGCGATGCGTTCTTCAGCGCTCTGCGTGAAGGGCTCGTTCGTCAGAATGCCAATTCAGGTTTTGATGAGGGGCGCGAATCGATTGATTTTTTCGTGCCGCAGAATGAAGGTGCAACCACTGGTTTTTCTACCGGTGGAGAAACCGGTGGCGATACCACGGGCGGTTCCGATCTTGTTTCTGGCTCGTTTGATAGCGATCTGGGCAGCGCTGCTGATGTTGCTCAAGAAACCGCGCCCAATGCAGCGCCAAGCGATGTCACCACAACCAACGTTCAGGAAGTGGGAGTGGATGAGCAAGATCGAATGAAGTCCGATGGAGAGTACCTTTATGTCATCGACAATCAATATGATAACTACTTCATTGAGCCAGCAATCGATATAGATATAGAGGTTGACCCCATATCCAATCCACCGCAACTTGTGCTGCCGGATGATAATGAGCCAGGCATCGACATCGATATTTTACCTATCAATACCGATGTAGCCGGAAGCTCATCGTTCTATGAGCCCCAAAGAGTGTCAAGCAAACTTCGCATACTTAAGCTGGAGAATGAGGCACCTGATGCGACGCTGGTTGCTGAAGTCGATATCGGTTTGAATGGCGGTGTTGCCGATGGCATGTACTTGTACAAGAAAGACAGCAATCGCAGTCTAATAATGACGAGCTCGAGTTTCAATAGCTACCGCGATAGTTGGTATAACCCGTATGCATTTAGCAATGCAGTTAGCATCGTCGGCAAACTCGATGTAACGGACCCTGCACAAACTCATCTGGACAGCGCGTTAAAAATAGATGGTCAGATTGTGTCGAGCAGAAGAATAGGCGATAACTTGTTTCTGGCCACCCGATACTTTCCGGCTATCGCGAATATCGATCCCTACTCAATGAGCGCAGAAGAGTATCGTTTGGCAATCGAGAATGCAGACTTAACAACGGCGCTACCGAAAATCACTGATGTTAACGACTCCGTTATAACTGAATTGGTTAATCCCGGTGAATGCTTTGTGTCATCTGATGCCAATCGAGCGGATCCGTATTACTCTCCCGACATCGTGACGTTATCGGTTATCGATCTGAACACCATGACACTAAAAGACAGTGAATGTTTTCTTGGCGCAACAGAAACGTTATATGCAACACCGAATTCGGTTTACCTAGCGACCACTCAATGGGGTTATGCTGACTATCCAATTCTTGAACTCTCCGATGCGGTAAGCACAACCAGTTATGTTGACCCGCGCGTCACTACCGATATTCACCAGTTTTCAATTGATGGTTCGGAACTCACTTACAGTGGTTCAGGCGTGGTCGATGGGCATCTTGGCTGGAATCCAGATCGTATGCCGTTTCGAATGAGCGAGCAGGGCGATTACTTACGAGTCGCAACATTTGCTGATACCCAAGATGGCTCTGTTAGCCCGATTAATGTCAGCGTTTTAAATGTCGCAGGTACAGGTGCGCTGACAACTGCTGCGAAGTTGCCAAATGCCAACCGACCCGAACATATCGGTAAGCCGGGCGAGCAACTGTACGCATCACGATTCCTGGGTAACAAAGGTTACTTGGTAACGTTCAGACAAACTGATCCACTATACGTGGTCGATTTTTCTAATCCGGACGATCCTAAACTTGCAGGAGAGCTTGAAATTGAAGGGTATAGTGATTACCTGCAGCCTATCGGAGAGGATTACCTTCTCGGTATTGGTAAAGATGCGGTCGCTGCGCCAAATAGTGAATTCGATCGGTTCAATGGTGCATTGGTGCAAGGGGTTAAATTGTCCTTGTTCGATGTATCCGATGCAAGCAATCCGATTGAAGTGCAATCGATGGTCATTGGCGAAAGAAATACCTACTCTGATGCATTAACTAATCATCGCGCGATAACTGTTCAGGCTGCCAACGAAAATCATCCGACTCGGGTAGCGTTTGGCATTAATGTTTATGGTTTAGCAGACCCGCGTCCAATCGACGATCCATTCGATGGCTATCCATGGAACTTTACCGGTTTGCATGGTTTCGATATTAAAACCGGTGCCGATGCCGGTATCGAAAAACGCGGTGTCATGGTGGTGAATTCTGCGTCCAGACCACAACCGGATGTTCTGCGATATGGCAGTGATGATCGCTCGGTACTGGTTGGGGACTCGGTTTATTACGTTTATGGTCCGAGTGTTTATGCCGCCAACTGGAACGATCTCAGTAATTTTGTAGGACCAAGATAAAATCTGATACCTCGCGTGTTCACGCACTCGCACGAACCAGCGCAGGGATGCGTTGGTTCGTGTATATTGGGCAAGCCTTCAACAGGCTGATTACCTTCGCCCATCATTGCCCACTTTCATATGAACAAGAACTACGACGCTATCATTATCGGTGGCGGTGCTGCTGGAATGATGTGCGCATGGCAGGCCGGCCTGCGTGGAAAACGTGTTCTGGTCTTGGAGCGCAGTAAGAAAATTGGCCGCAAGATCTTAATGTCCGGTGGCGGGCGTTGTAACTTCACTAACCTCTATGTAGAACCGCATCATTTTATCTGTGCTAATCCTCATTTTGTTAAGTCGGCGCTGAGTCAGTACACAGCGTGGGATTTTATCGCCAGTGTAGTTGAACACAACATCGCCTATCACGAGCGAGATCATGGCCAACTGTTTTGTGATAACAAAGCCAAAGATATTGTTGGCATGCTGGTGAAAGAATGTGAAGCCGTGTCTGTCGATGTGGTATTCAGTTGCGCTGTCAACAAAATTACCTGCAACCGGCTTGAAGCAGCTGAATCAAAAAAACATACCGAGCAAATAGATAAGCGTTTCACGATAACAACCGATAAAGGCGCATTCGAATCGGCATCCTTGGTAGTGGCGACAGGTGGACTTTCCATTCCGCATATGGACCCGACACCGTTCGGTTATGAAGTCGCACGTCAATTTGGATTAAACGTATTGCCGGTTCGCGCAAGCCTTGTGCCTTATACATTTTCCGGTGCACTGAAAGAGATGTTCGCGCGCTTATCCGGGAATGCTGTGCTAGCCGAAATTCGAGCCGGCGCGCAAAGTTTTAAGGAAGCCTTGTTATTTACTCATCGAGGGCTTAGTGGCCCGGTGGTTTTACAGATATCCAATTATTGGCAGCAAAGCGATGCCATCACTATCGACCTGCTGCCTGATAGCAACGTGAGTCACCTTCTGTCGGACGCAAAACAAGCGCAGCCAAAAGCGCTGGCCAGAACCATTCTGGCAAAAGCATTACCAAAAAACGTGGTATTGGAACTTGAGCAGCTTTGGTGGTCTGAGCGACGAGCGCAGGTTTTGGCTGACTGGCCTCAGTCGGCTATTGAGAGCGTTGGAGCGCAGTTCAATAACTGGGAGATCGTACCGGCAGGCACAGAAGGTTATCGCACAGCCGAAGTCACTTTGGGCGGCGTCGATACCGACGAATTGTCATCAAAAACCATGCAGTCGAAAAAACAACCTGGTTTGTATTTTATTGGTGAAGTAGTGGATGTGACCGGCCATCTTGGCGGTTTTAATTTTCAGTGGGCGTGGTCATCCGCGTATGCCTGCGCTCAATCATTGCCATAGTTCATATTGGCTTGGTTCGCGTTGCGTCAGTTAAGCCGCTCGGTACAGTTGCGGATAGGGTTCATCGTCTTTGCAGGACATACTCATTTGACTGAAATAAACCTGAATTGTCTGTTAGTCGCTGTACAATCCGTAGTGTCATCGGCAAATGCAGCAGAGCACAGGCTTTGCGCAGTATGAAGGTAGAAGACATGGCTAACATTGGGATTATCGGTGGCTCTGGCTACACTGGTGTTGAGTTGTTGCGTTTGCTGTTGCCGCGCAACGATGTACACATCAGCTTTATTAGCTCGCGGGCCAATGCAGGTACGCGTGTCGATGCTCAATTCACCAGCTTGCGCGGCCTTACCGATCTGTGCTTTTCCGATCCAGATGACATTGTGGCGAGCAATTGCGATCTGGTGTTTTTTGCGACGCCGAACGGAACTGCCATGCATCAGGCCCCTGTATTGCTGGAGAAGGGTGTGAAAGTGGTTGATTTGTCGGCCGATTTTCGCATCAAAGACATCGCTGTTTGGGAGCAGTGGTATTCCATGACACACGCCTGTCCTGAATGGGTAGAGAAAGCCGTATACGGGCTGCCTGAAATACATCGCGATCAGATATCCAAGGCTTCGCTTGTTGCGAATCCGGGGTGTTACCCAACCAGTGTGCAGCTCGGTTTTTTACCGCTACTGGAAAACAATCTGGTGGACACGGGTACCATCATTGCCGATGCTAAATCGGGTGTTACCGGGGCCGGGCGAGCTGCCAACGTTGGTATGTTGCTCGCGGAGGCAGGAGACAACTTCAAGGCCTATGGTGTTGCAGGTCACAGGCATTTACCCGAAATAGAGCAGGGGCTGCGTGGCATGACAAGCTCAACTGTGAGCCTGACATTTACCCCGCATTTGCTACCGATGATCCGTGGCATTCATTCAACACTCTATGCTCGATTGAAAAACCCAACCGAGTTGAACGAGTCAGATTTGCAAGCGCTGTATGAGCAGCGCTTTGCCGACGAAACCTTTGTTGATGTGCTGCCAAACGGCGTCTTCCCCGAAACACGCTCTGTGCGTGGCACAAACGTTTGTCGTCTGTCGGTCTGTCGACCACAGCAACGCGATACCGTGGTCATCATGTCGGTAGAAGATAATCTGGTAAAAGGTGCTGCCGGTCAGGCTGTGCAGAATATGAATTTGATGCTGGGTATGGCCGAGTCAACCGGGCTGATGGCACCTGCCCTTCTGCCGTAGGTACTGTTTCTATAGAGACGATTTTTTCCATAGATACTAAAGTGTCATGAGTATTTTTTCGCCTTCCATGCATGCCATGCGCTGGATGCTTGCACTTGTTGCTGTGGTTGTTGCTGCATTAGCCGGACACCATGTTGGTGCAAAAAGAGAGCGTTCATTGTTGGCAACAGAACTCTCAGCTCACCAGTCAAGCGTTGCGGAACTGGAAACAAATTATCAACAACAGCTCACTCAACTCCGTGCTCAACGCGATGTTGCTGATGCCAGTAATGAAACCTTGCAACAACAACTGAAAGAGATAAAAGCGCAAGCGCTAGAGCAGAAATCCATCCAGCGCTTATACGAGAAAATAGAAGGCAGTGATGTCAGTACCGGTTTGGGCATCGATACTGTCACCCGTGTTGACAATGACGATGGTCGGCCATCGGAGTTGCACGTGACCGTCGTTCAGGCTCGCGGCCGTGATCGCGTTAAGGGCCAGATTGGCCTTGCATTAATAGGCGAGAAAGACGGCACAAATTGGCGTGAGGTGGTTGTGGATGTCAGCGACAGTGACGCGCCTCGGTTCGATATGCGCTTTTTTCAAACGCTGGTTGTTCCGCTTCCAGACGACGATATCCTTATAGATATTGTGGAAATAGAGGTTAATCCTGACGGTAATCGTCACAAATCTTTCAGCTATGAAGCTGCATGGTCTGGCATTTTGGAAGAATAAACCCAATACTTGACTAAATTAGTTGGTAAAGTACACTGTGAAGATGCGAATGAGAGGAATTCCCAATGAGCGCTGAAGTTGACATTACGATCAATATGGACGATTTTGAAATGCCCGACCCTTTGGTATTCACCGAAGCGGCGGCCCTGAAGGTTAAAGAACTCATCGAGGAAGAGGGCAACCCGGATTTAATGCTGCGAGTGTTCGTCTCTGGCGGTGGTTGCTCCGGATTTCAATATGGTTTTACATTCGATGAAGTCGTTGGCGATGGCGATACCGAAGTTAAGAAAGAAGGCGTTACATTACTGATCGACCCAATGAGCTTTCAATACCTCACCGGTGCGGAAATAGACTACACCGAAGGCCTTGAAGGTTCGCAGTTTGTGATTCGTAATCCGAACGCGACTACCACTTGTGGTTGCGGTAGTTCATTCAGCGTTTAATTCGCCTCGGCATTTCGTTAGTTAGTTTCCTCAAGCGGTTTTTTCCAAAGACGCACTGCTACTAAGTTTTGTTGCAGTGCGTCATTGCCGCCGAACTGCTCCACCCAGCGCCCGATCCTAATACCGGTTGTTCAGAACGGATCCTTAGGCTGTTGAGAAAACGGTTGCATGCGTCGTTTATAGCTGCGACAGTCGTGTCATTGTTTTTTTGAGCCGTATTAATGTCACGACTTCCGCAGCACGATGTGCTTTTCGAGCCGGTTAAAATCGGCCCCCTCACCACACGCAACCGTTTCTATCAAGTGCCTCATTGCAATGGCGGTGGTTATCGAGACCCATCGGCAGCCGCTGCCATGCGTGGCGTGAAAGCGGAGGGTGGCTGGGCCGTCGTCTTTACCGAGCAATGCGAAATGCACCATAGCTCGGAAATCACGCCATTTATTGAATTGCGATTGTGGGAAGATCAGGATATCCCGCAGTTGGCGCGTATGGCGGGCGCCATTAAGGAGCATGGTGCATTGGCTGGCATTCAGTTAGCGTACTCTGGAATTAACGGCCCTAACCTGTATTCCCGTGAAGTACCGCTCGCGCCCTCGGCCATGCCCATCCGGACGTTTACCAACGACCCGCTGCAGGCACGTGCAATGTCCCATCAGGATATCCAGGATTTGCGTCGTTGGTTTGTTAACGCATTTAAACGTGCAAAAGTCGCTGGGTTCGATCTTGTCTGTCTTTATGGAGCACATGGCTTTGGTGTGTTTCAACATTTTTTATCGCGTGCCACCAATCAACGTACCGATGAGTACGGCGGTAGTTTGGAGAATCGTTCGCGCTTTTTGCGGGAAGTCATGAGCGATGCACGTGATGCTGTTGGCGATACCATGGCGATTACTTTGCGTCTATCGCTCGATGAGGTTGTGGGTGATTTGGGTTTTAGTAATAGTGAGTTGCGCGATTTTATTCAAATGCACGACGACCTGCCAGACCTGTGGGATTTAGCACACGGCACTTGGGAAGATTGTTCCGGTCCATCGCGTTTCAAAGAAGAAGCCGCCCAACAGGATTTGGTGCAAGGTATAAAACAACTCACCAGTAAGCCTGTGGTAGGTGTTGGTCGATTTACTTCCCCAGACGTTATGGTCAAACAGATTAAGTCAGGCACGCTCGATTTAATCGGTTGCGCAAGACCCTCCATAGCCGATCCGTTTTTGCCTAAAAAAATTGATGAAGGCAGAATCGAAGACATACGCGAATGTATTGGCTGCAATATTTGTATCACTGGCGATATGACAATGTCTCTATCGCGGTGCACGCAAAACCCGACCTTTATGGAAGAGTGGCGTAAAGGCTGGCACCCGGAAAACACGAGTGCGAAAGGCGATTCGGATACGGTGCTGGTCGTTGGTGCCGGGCCGGCCGGTTTAGAGGCCTCGCTTGCTCTTGCGAAGCGAGGCTACGCGGTAACGCTTGCAGAATCGTTAAAAAACCTGGGTGGGCGCGTTGCTCGTGAGCGCACCTTACCTGGCTTAAGTGCATGGGGCCGAGTGGCAGATTACCGTGAGCAACAAATTAAACGCATGCCGAATGTGTCGATTTATCTGGACAACGAACTCAGCGCTGAAGACATACTGGCGTTTGAATCGCAGCACGTGGCCATTGCAACTGGTGCCCATTGGCGGCGCGACGGAGTTGCCAGAGAACACGTTGTGCCGATAGATATCGATACCAGTATGCCGTTGTTCACACCAGATGATCTTATGCGCGGAGACATACCCTCGGGCCACGTGGTGTTGTACGACGACGATCACTATTACATGGGTGGCGTGCTGGCCGAGTTGCTTATCAAGCAGGGCGCCAAGGTCACTCTAATAACGCCATCGGCTTATGTCTCGGACTGGACACGCAACACCCTAGAACAGGAAAGCATTCATTGTAAACTGGCAACGCTGGGTGTCGATATTCAGCTTAATCGAGGTTTGGCGAGCGTCGAGGCGAATCAAGTGACAACCACGTGCGCCTATACCGGAAGCCCGCTTGGCATAGCGTGCGACGCTGTGGTTATGGTCACAGCTCAAATACCGAACACCACGTTGTACGATGAACTCATTAAGAAGCGTGCCCATTGGAAACCGGCTGGTATTAAAAGTGTGCAAGTGTTTGGTGATGCGCAAGCTCCGGGTCCAATAGCCTGGGCAACGTATGCAGGGCATCGATACGCAAGGGAATTGGATTGCCCTGATATTGGTGATGCATTACCCTTTAGGCGGGAAATTACCGCTTTGCATCCGATATAAGCCTCATGACGAACAACGCCATTTCGATTCGCAACGTAAAAAAAACGTTTGGTGATTTTCTTGCGCTGAAAGATATCAGTATCAATGTTGCCGATAATGAATTCTTTACCTTGCTTGGCCCATCCGGTTGTGGAAAAACCACGTTGTTGCGCATGATTGCCGGGTTTGAAAGTACCACGTCGGGTGAGATACAGTTGTACGGTGCCGAGATAGAAAAGCTGCCTCCTCATCAACGCCCGGTGAACACGGTATTTCAGAGTTATGCACTATTCCCACATTTTAATGTAGAGGAAAACATTGGATTTGGACTCAGAATGTTGAAATGGTCTGAGGCTGATATCCGATCGCGCGTAAATGAGATGGTGCAAACCGTGGAGCTGGAAGAGTTTGTCCATCGCAAGCCATCGCAGCTGTCGGGCGGACAACAACAACGCGTGGCTCTGGCTCGCGCCATCGCCCCTAAACCCAAAGTGTTGCTGCTCGATGAACCATTGTCTGCACTGGATTTGAAACTGCGTCAACAGATGCGCCAAGAGCTAAAGAACCTACAGCGCGAAACAGGCATCACCTTTATTTTCGTTACACACGATCAGGAAGAGGCATTGACCATGTCAGATCGTGTAGCGGTGATGTCGGCAGGC
Source organism: uncultured Granulosicoccaceae bacterium (assembly GCA_937922945.1). Classification (GTDB taxonomy): domain Bacteria; phylum Pseudomonadota; class Gammaproteobacteria; order Granulosicoccales; family Granulosicoccaceae; genus Granulosicoccus. Next base: position 8,250 of record CAKZUP010000102.1, on the reverse strand, counting down.
GAACTGCAACAGGTCGGTAGTCCCAGTGAAATCTACGAACAACCTGCTAACCGGTTTGTTGCAGATTTTATTGGTGAAACGAATTTTTTACCGGTGACAGTGCACTCGGTTGAACGAGACATTGTTCATTGCGCTTTAGCTGATGGTGGATTGTTCTCTGCTGGTGCCAATGCCGGAATAACCTCTGTTGTCAGCGTTGGCAACAGCGGATTGGTATCTTTGCGGCCCGAATCCTTACGGCTTTTACCGGCTGCAAACAATAACGCCCAAGTTGTCAGCCCCGAATTGCAACAATCGGCTGCAACTGACCTTGATTTGGCGGGCGTGTTGAAAGACATTAGCTATCTGGGTACCGACACCAGCTATACAGTGGCACTTGAAGACAACACGGAGATAAGCGTTCGAATGCAAAACGGACCATCCGTTACGTCATTTACAAAAGTGGGCGAGTCGGTACGTGTTCGTGCCAGTAGTGCATCAGCTCGTTTTCTTCTTGATTGTGCTCAATGATGGCGTTCATTGTTAACTTTCCAGGCTTTGCCAAGAATGTCGATGCACCTTTATTGATTATGGTCTATCAATCGACTGGTCGCTTATGGCTGCAATAGGTTCAGGAAAAACCGTCTCGAGCACCTATGCGCCGGTGCGTGGCTGGTTGTTGTTGCCCACGTGGCTAACCATTGGCATATTCATGTTGATGCCGTTGGGCGTTATGCTGGTTTACTCTTTTTTAACCAAAGAGTTCCGTGGTGGCGTTTTATGGGAGTTCTCCTTCGCAGCTTACGATCAGTTTATATTTGATAGAGGCTTGTTCGGTGATGAAGCGCCTTCGATAGAGTGGACTTACATAACGATCTTTTTTCGTTCTCTGGTGCACGCGCTTATTGCCACGTTTTTTTGTTTGCTTATCGGTTTTCCTACTGCTTACTACATAGCCACACGACCAACGGGCTCTCGCTACCTCTGGGTTTACCTGATCACTATTCCTTATTGGGTTAATCTGTTAATAAGAACGGTTTCCATGAAATTTCTTATTCGTGACAACGGGCCAATTAATCAGGCGTTGCTGAACATGGGCGTTATCGATGCGCCAATTCATCTCATTAACACAAACGTTGCGGTACAACTGGGGCTGTTTTATTCATACCTTCCGTTTATGGTTCTGCCAATTTACGCAGCAGTAGAGCGTTACAATATTTCCTTGTCTGAAGCCGGTGCTGATTTGTACGCAGGCCGGTGGACCATTTTGCGAACCATTCTGTTGCCGGTTGTGAAGCCCGGCATTATTGCCGGGTGTATTCTGGTTTTTGTGCCGAGCCTTGGAGCGTTTCTGGCGCCCGACTTACTGGGAGGCGCGAAAACCTTCATGATCGGTTCATTAATCGAAGAGCAGTTTAAAGGCACTGCCAGCAACTGGCCGTTTGGTGCCGCGGCGTCAATGATCTTGTTGTCGATCATTTTAGCCGTATTGATGTTGTACGCCCGAAGCCAGGCGCGTGGGCAGGTTTAGTATGGGCAAGTCGCGCTATAACATTCGACACTACCCGGGTTTTTTATGGATAACCGTGTTATGTCTTGTTTTGTTGTACGCGCCACTCATCGTTGTTATGGCTTACTCGTTTAACGATAGCCTGTCGATAACACAATGGGGCGGGTTCTCGTTGCGTTGGTATCACGATTTGTTCACAGGTGTTGAGTCAGCCAAGTTTAAACGTGCAGCAGTCAACTCGTTGTTCATTGCGCTGACCGCTGGTGTCATATCCACAGCCTTGGCAACGGCTGCTGCAATTGCCATGGTGCGAGGTGGTTCGTTTAGAGGCAAGACGCTCAGTTTCGGCATGATATCGATTCCCATCCTGGTGCCTGAAATCGTCACGGCCGTTGCCATGCTGATTTTCTTTACATCCATCGGTTTAAAGCTGGGTTATCTTTCTATTGTGATTGCCCACATAGTGTTCTGTATTCCGTTTGCCTACTTACCAATTTCAGCTCGATTGCAGGGCATAGAGTCTGCGTTCGAAGAAGCGGCGCAAGATCTGTATGCCGGCCGATGGCAAGCGTTCCGCTATGTCCTCATGCCTATTCTCATGCCCGGCATACTGTCCGGTTTTTTGCTTGCGTTTATTATTTCGCTCGATGATTTTATTATCACAAACTTTGTCAAAGGTGCTGGTATGGAGACGTTGCCAACGGCGATTTTCGGTGCTGTAAAGCAGGGAATCAAACCGAATATCATGGCGTTGAGCACTTTGTTGTTGCTGTTTTCGGTTTTCATCGTTACTTTGTCATACAGGCTAGGGCGCACAAACGCTAAAAATTCCACTCATTAACAGGAGAGAAAAAGATGTTGAATATGTTCACTCAGCGAAAAACGTTGGCGTTACTGTTCGCTGCAACGTTTACGGCGGGTCAGGCGCAGGCCGATGGCAAGTTGTCGATTTATCATTGGTTCGAATACATTCCGCAGGAATTGCTCGACAAGTTTTCCGCTGAGCACGATGTGGAAGTCACTATGGATACCTACGACAGCAATGAATCTATGCTGGCATCACTCAAGGCCGGAAAAATGGGGTCGTATGATGTCGCGGTGCCGGGAGATTATATGGTCGATATTATGGCCAAAGAAGGGTTGCTCGATACCATCGCTGAAGGTGAGCTCGCCAACAAAGGCAACATAGAAGCGCAGTGGCTTAATGTGCCTTTCGACGATGGTCGACAACATTCCATACCGTACCAGTGGGGTTCAACGAGTTTCTCCGTCAATCGTGATGTCTATAAAGGCGACATTTCCAGCACCGATATTCTGTTTAATCCTCCTGAAGAGTTAGCCGGGAAAATTAACATGCTCGACTCCCAGGGCGAAGTGTTGGCCATGGCCGCGCTGCACCTTGGCATTCCGCAATGCAGCACCGATAAAGATCAATTAAAAGCACTTGATTCGTTACTCAGTTCTTCCAAAGAAAACTGGGCATCTTTTGGCTCTGATATGGCTAAAGACGTCTTGGTGTCTGGCGACGCTGCGGCTGGCATGATCTATAACGGTTTTTCCGCCAAGGGCCGTGCCGAAGGTGCGAACATTGAGTATGCCTACCCCAAGCAGGGATACATTGTATGGATGGACAACGTGGTGCTATTAAAAGATGCGCCCAATCGTGAAAACGCTATTAAGTTTATGGACTTCATGTTAGAGCCGGAGAACATTGCGGCAGTAACCAATTACGCTCAATACGCTGCAGGTGTTAAAGGCGCAGGCGAATTTACCGACCCAGCCTTGGCCACTAGCCCAGAATCCAATCCTCCTGCCGATGTGTCTGGTGTGTTCATCGCTGTTTGTGATCAGGCAACACAAGAGGTATACGATAAAATCTGGACACGCCTACGAAAATAGTTACGGCAAATAGCGAGAGAAGTAGCGACTTCTTTCGCTGGCAGAACGGCCTGATCAAATTACCCGATCAAATCACCCGATCAAGTCACCCGATCAAGTCACCCGATCAAGTCACATGATCAGGCCGTTGTCGTATTTAAAGCTTGAATAGGTCCGTGTTAAGGCGTGTGCAGATTAAGATGCTGCGAGCGTGATGTTGCCAACAGCGTTATTGCCCTTCAATACTTTCACCACGGCGCTGCGAACCTCATCGGCTTCTTTCTCAGTGGCGCTAACTTCTATGGTAATCAGATAGTCCGATTTATCGGAATCGGCATCATCGACTGACGAAGACTCGCTGGTGGTGTCTGCCAATTCAGTTGTTTCTGCCGCTATCGCTTCAGACTGATCTGCTGCGCCCTCAGCTGTCGCCACGTTCTCAAAAGCGCTAATGCGTGCATCGATCGTTGTACTCAGTTCTTCCTGAGTCTGTGATATTAACGGGGTTCTATCCTGAAACAGCGCTTTGTGGTGAGCAGGTAGCTGATCTAATATGGCGACATTCGCATCGACTATCGCGGCTTTTTCGCTAATCGCCGTTTTAATGGATTTACAGATCTTTGTAATGGCTTTTTGCATGCCTTTGGTCGACGCCTTTCCGCTAATGGCATCCGCGAAAATATCATCGTCGTTATAACTGCTCAACGGCAGGCTTTGAAAATCAGCAGACTGCTCCTTGATAAAAGCGTTAATGCTTTCAACGCCCTGTTCAATAAATTCCTGTTTGATTTCCTGCTTACGTTTTTTTATCTGTTTGTCGAGCTTGAGTCTGGCCTGTCTGGCTTCCGCGCTCACTTGGTCAATGGCCTCAAACAGCTGATTGATTTCTTCAGCTTGTTTAAGCGCCGATTTTTTTGCCTCTTTCAGGTTTTTTTCGGCTGCTTTGAATTGCTTAACATGCTTGGTTGCTTCGGCAAAATCGTCGTCGGTGGTCAGTTCGGTATTCACCGAACGAATTTGTTCGACGAGTTCTGTTTTCCACTCATCGAAGTTCGATTTTTCGATAACGCCAGATAGGGTGATGGAGAGTTGGCTCATGCTAACGGGACTCTTGCAAATCCACAGCATGGCCGATTGAGTCAGAGTCTACAAGATGAGATTGTAAACAAACCGAAAGTTGCCAGCGCAGTGACCAGTGAATAGTGAACAGTGTAGTGAGCGTGGGCGTTACGTTTTGAACGTGACGCTTAGACCGTGAACAGTGGGAGAGGGTGATTCATTGGCGCGCTAAAATGGCTAGCGCACCAACACTGATACTACTGGTTGCTATTGAGCCGAAACCTTGGCGACCTGTTCGTTGGCAGTGGGTAGAACACTGCGCATCTGAGCGAGCAGCTCGTCGGATAAATCGCGCAGCTCATCGCGAAGATCGGCTTGAAGTGGCGCCGCGGCTGGTAGATCGACTTTCAAAGGATCGACGTGCTTGCCGTTTTTCTGGAATTCATAATGCAGGTGAGCACCGGTGACACGCCCGGTTTTGCCAACGTAACCAATAACATCACCTTGCTTCACGCGTTTACCGCTGGCTACCTTGTCAGAGATGCGAGACATGTGCGCGTAAAGTGTTCTAATGTCCGTGCCGTGATTCAGAATAACGGTTTTTCCGTAAGCCGATTTTGACCCAGCGAAGCGTACCGTACCGTCGGCCGTTGCCCTGATTGGCGTACCAATAGGTGAACCATAGTCGACACCTTTGTGCGCGCGAATCTGATGCAGGACAGGGTGAAGGCGTTTCGGATCAAATCGCGATGTGATGCGTACCACATCGACAGGGTGACGCAGGAAAGTGCGTCGTTTTGATTTGCCTTCAGGGGTGTAATAGCCGGTGTTGCCATCCGGGTCGGTGTAGCGAATGGCTTGGTAGCGCTTACCGCCACGAATAAATTCAGCAGCCAATATGTCGCCATCGCCAATGTATTTGCCTTCTCTGTACAGACGATCATAAACCAGAGAGAACTGATCGCCTTTGCGGATATCGCGCGCAAAATCGAGTTCCCATTGGAAAATATCAGACAGTTCCATGATGGTGGACTGCTTTAAGTCTGCCTGTTCCGCGGCAACATACAGTGACTGATCGATGGTGCCGGACGTGACCACTCGTTCTTTTTCTACAGGCAGATCGATAGAGGCAACGGCAAATCCACTGTCGGAACGACGAATGGTGATTCGGTGATCGTTGCCCACTTTGGCCGATAGACTGTGAAAATCACCATTGGCCAATCGCACCACGTCGAAGGTTTGGCCGATGCGCAGATTAGACAGGTATTTGTTGATGACCTCATCGGTTAGCAGCTGCGGCATCTGGTCAATTTTGACACCGCGATCGTTCAGCAGCTTTGAGAGTGTGTCCCCAGAGGCAACAGTCACCGTTTCCTCTACCGCACCGTCTGGAAATTCTGCGTTCTTGCGGATGGCGGCGATGGTCGGGTGATTAACCAGTGGCGAAACAAGCGTCGTTTTTGGCGTTGTGTCGTGCTCACCCAGCGGGCTCAGCGCAACCACTTGCTCGATGGCCGATTCCAAATCTTCTACTTGAGCAGCGTAAGCATTCTGCGAGCTGGTGTTGTTCGCGTCGAACAGTGCGAGTTGAGTATGGCCGGGCAGAACAATTCGACCGTGGACAGGTTCATCCGATGTTCCGGCTAGTAGGGGTTGCTGGTCGCCTAGAGCGTTATCGCTGTCATTAAAAAAGAATGTGGGTGCAACCAGTGCAGACATCACCGGTAAGACCGGTTTGCTGGCATCGATGGTTCCGTTGCTTTGCGTGGTTACTAAAATGCCGCCTGTGATGGCCAGAATGGCAGCAGATACCTTGCGCAAGTGCTTGAACCTGGGCTGCTTTTCATTGCTGAGCCTGACAGCTCCCATAGACGGTGTACTACGAGGTGACATACGAAGTCCTCTGACAGCTGGCGAGCGACGTGTCTTGCGACCTGTCTTTTCTAGAAAATCGGCGTTTTTGTAGTCTACCCATAGCGAACGATCGGCAGTATTATTAGTGGTCAATGCAAGAATCCGAGCAGTGAGTTAATTCGTTGTAACCGTGCACTTATCATTATTATTGTGCTGTTACGGCGCAGTAATAAAGTGTAGAACAATGGTTAGATATTGCCACAAGCGAATTCGGTGAATTTCTAACTAAAAACATGATAACGCAACACAAATAAAATCGTTGATAAATCAGCGTTTTTCCCAGTTAATTGGTGAAGGTTTAACCAGTTGCCACGTTCGACAGTGGGGGGATAATTGTTAGACCGGAAAGTTGGTTAAATGTGGATCAGTTTCAGGGATCGTAGTTGCGGGTGCCAACGGCCTAATAAATGGCCCATAAAGGGTCCGAACTCGTATTACCCAACGTTTGTCATTTAGCACCTGACAGCTGCGCGAGAACTGTATTCATAGGCTGTTGCTGTTAAGCAACTTAAGCTCTGTACTCTAGCTCTGCACTCTAATACGATCGATGATCGAGGCAAAGCGTCAATATTTGTTCAATTACTGTGTGCTGTGTTGAAGTGGAACCACTATATAGTTAACGCGGCTGGAGCACTGCAAACAGATGGCGCCAGCAACTGACAAATATTACTTTTATATGTCCAGCAGGCTGGATTCACCGTACCTCAGTGTTGGGCAACATTGAATGCACCCAGTTCTGCAGAAGTGTGGTTTGGTGCTCAGTTGCTCAAGCCCACATTGCGCATCTTCTTGGTGGAAAAGCCGCTAAGGCCATCTCGAACACACGCTTTTGATTCAAATATCCCGGATTGCTTTGAGCTGCATGGCTTGGGCACAACATAATCGGCTGTCATTGGCGTGAGCGTTGAAGTGTTACATGCCAATTCGTCACTCCCGCGAAGCACTGTACTTCCCATTACCGTGCGATTGATAAAAAAAAGCCGCACGCGCAACATATGCTGAAAATAGCGAATATGCTTGTATATAAGCATATTCGTGAATAGTCACTAGAGCCAGAAAGGAGCTGCGCCTCAGCGTCATCAATAAACTTGCAAAAACACGTTGACCTTCTTCACACAGGGCGTATACTTCGCGCTCTCCCAAGCAATGCAGCTAACGCGACTTGCTCGGGAGGGCTGGAAAAACTTAAATTTATTTTTAATTTATTGTTGACTAGCCTTGAGAAAGTGGTAAACTTCTCGAACTCAGCCAAGCGGAAACAAGTTGTTCCGCGAAACGCCTCAGAGGCAGCCCAAGGGCCTAATCTGAACCAACGTTGAAGGCTCGCTCTTTTACAATTGAACTTAGTAACTTTAATGGGTGCTTGCGTTGAAATCGGTTGTTATTGCAACAAAAGATCGAAACGTAGTATCCGAAGCTTAGAATCAAATTCAGAGCTTCAGATTCTTCTCGTTTCAAAATGTTTTAGCGTCGTAGGGCGCCTCGGAACTACCTTCGGGCCTAGTGTCTGAAAGAAAGCCGGGAATACTTTTTAACTGAAGAGTTTGATCATGGCTCAGATTGAACGCTGGCGGTATGCTTAACACATGCAAGTCGAACGGTAACGATGGATAGCTTGCTATCCAGGCGACGAGTGGCGGACGGGTGAGTAATACATAGGAATCTATCCAGTAGCTGGGGATAACGTGTGGAAACGCACGCTAATACCGAATACGCACTACGGTGGAAAGAGGGGGACCTTCGGGCCTCTCACTATTGGCTGAGCCTATGCCGGATTAGTTTGTTGGTGGGGTAATGGCCTACCAAGACTACGATCCGTAGCTGGTCTGAGAGGACGATCAGCCACACTGGGACTGAGACACGGCCCAGACTCCTACGGGAGGCAGCAGTGGGGAATATTGGACAATGGG
>CAKZUP010000101.1 GCA_937922945.1 uncultured Granulosicoccaceae bacterium | reverse complement strand
GTCGCGTCAGATGTGCGCGAACCCGTAGAGCTACCTAACCTGTATATTGGAATACATGCGGTAGTTTGGGTGCGCCATGCATCTGGCACGAGCACAGACCTGTCGCCCCGTCTTTCAGTTGCGCAGTTCAACGGCTTGTTGCGGTGTCCTCCAGATTACTGGCGAAGCTCAACGCCACACACACCCCGCCCAATAATGCCATTAGCGCCATTGCCCAATAAGCCTGACCTTGGACGTGTTCGTATAGCCAGCCCGAGAGCCACATGGCCACCGCCATGCAAAAAGTGACAAGGGTGGCCGAAACACTTTGAGCCTGTGCAGCAATTTCCTCCGGCACCCGCCGTGAAATAAAATTAACGCAAGCCAAAAAGCTGAGCCCGAAGGTAATTGAATGTAGACACTGCAGAATAAACAGCTGACCAAGGCTGGGGTCAGTGCCGTTCAGGCTCCAGCGGGCTATACACACGGCACTGGCAAACAAAAGACACTTACGCGCCGAGAAACGCCTCGCGACTGCGCTGAAGAACCACATAAGCAGCACCTCGGCGATAACGCCCACCGACCATAAAATCGATGCCATCGTGGTGCTAATGCCAAGATTAGTCCAGTGTATGACGGCAAACACATTATTGAAGCCATGCGATGCATTGATTAACGCCGCCCCGACGATAACCAATGCTATGCCGGGATGGCGCAGCACATCGATTCCAACGGCCGCGACCGCTCCGGCGCTGGACTCTACGGTTAACCCATCCGGATAGGATGTCGCGCGAACCTGGTCTGCTGATAATAGGTTGGCATTGCGAAAATGCGGTAGCGCATGAGCTGCAATAATTCGGGCAATCATGGTGATGATCAGTACACCGACAAACCATTGTGTTCCAAAATGATCGAAGAACATGCCAGCGGCCATGACACCCACCACAAACCCAACGGAACCAAACGCGCGAATCCGACCAAAATCGCTACCGCGTTTTTTGGTTAAACTTAGCGCGGCGGCATCCATTATCGGCCCACTGGCAAAAGTAAACAGGCCAGCCAACGTCCAAATAACGAGAATATCCCAACTATTCACCCGAAATAGAAACCAGCAAAACAAGCCAAGCACAATCCAGTTGCACCATAAAATAGCCGTGCGCCAATCTGCTAATCGGTCGGCCCAACGACCGATAAAAATGGTGAAAAGGACAATCGCAACTGACGGTGCGGCGAAAATTAAACCGCTGATAAACGAGGACAAATGCAGGGAGTCGAACCACAGTGCAGCGAATGGCATAACGCTGCCAATAGAGAGAAAAAATACGCCGTAGTACGCGGACATTCGCGTTTCAACGCTCGTGCTATTTGATCTAGAGTTGATCATTCGATTACAGGCGTTTACAACCAGGCGTCGTATCAGTTTAAGGGATTGTTTAGTTCGTTCTCCAGTTTAACCGCAATTGTTCGCATACGGTGATTAACATTGCTGCACCGATATGAGTACATAAATTGTCCGGCAATCGGTTAGCTCGCAATGAAGCTTGCAACATGTCCGATTGCCGGCAATTTTAGGCTATTTACACAGAGCTTGTTAAGCCACCGTCGACGCGAAGGTTTTGTCCAGTGATGTAGCTCGATGTATCGGATACCATAAACGCTATTGTTTCAGACAATTCACGCACCTTCGCATAGCGTCCAGCTGGAATGCGCGCAACGCGGTCTTCTTTCTCCGGCAGGCTATCGATGAACCCTGGAAGAATATTATTCATGCGAATGTTCTGTGATGCATACTTGTTGCTGAATAATTTAGTGTACCCAGCCAGCGCTGAGCGAAAAACTGCAGAAGTTGGAAAATCCGGATCGGGTTCAAACGCTGCGAACGTCGAAATATTTACAATAGAGCCGCTTTTTTGTTTTTGCATGATGGGCAACACGAGGCGCGTCATGCGAACCACATTCATCATGTAGTAATCCATACCCAAATGCCAATCTTCATCGCTGATGTCCATTACATCGCCTTTTGGACCATGACCAGCGCAATTAATAACCCCATCGATGCGACCAAACTTATCGATTGCGGCGGCAACAAATTTTTCTAAATCTGCAACCACCAGATTCGAGCCGGTAAACCCCAATCCACCTAACTCATTACCAAGCGCTTCACCTTTACCCGATGAGGACATAACCCCAATATCGTAGCCTTTTTCAGCCACACAACGTGCAGCATCGGCACCGATACCACTACCACCACCAACAACCAGAACGACCTGCTTAGCGCTCATTATTCTCTCCAGAAATAGATTTGTTCAAACGTTTATTGTTGTCGATGTTGTTCCTACCAGCCTTACGTTTTCTTCGTATCATCGACAATATCCATTGTGGCCAACCCACTGTTACCTAATTCGATTGATGCGAACGGTCCGCCGTGCAGACAGTTTCCCGGATCGTTAAGATCCTGCGGCTCAGTGGAAGCAAGAATGGTTTGGGCAAACTGCTCCGCATTATCCTTGGGTCGATACCCAAGGTGACTGGCCAGACGATTATCAACTGGCACACGGTCGTTGTTCGACACACCATAGACAACACTGAAACCAACCACCGGTGTGTTAATCGATTGCTCCACTAAATGCACCAGATCGTCGTAGGACAACCATGTGCCCAACGCACGCGCACTCGTGACTTGCGCACACGACAGAATTCGCATACACACACTTTCTACCTGCCGCTTGTCCCAATACAAGCTGGCAAGATCTTCACAAAAACACTTCGCCAAACCATAAAACGTATCCGGCTTATGCGAAGCGTCCGTGCCGATAAAGTCTGTTTTGGGATGCATACCCACCGCATGGATGGAACTGGCATAAACCACACGACGCACTTTGTTCTGAAACGCGGATTCCCAAACGTTATAGGCGCCAATGATATTCGGGCCAACAATTTGAGCAAACGGGGCTTCATCGGCACACGCGCCAAAATGGATGATCATATCGGCGTTTTTGGTCAGCGCTAATATGGCATCAAAGTCACTTAAGTCAGCTTTAACATACGTTTCACCGGGAAACGTTTTACCAATATCATCTGCAATATCGCTTGATATCAGTTCATCGGCCATTTTTGCCAACGGCTCACGCAAATAGGAACCGAGACGTCCAGCGGCACCTGTCAGGACCAATTTCATGATGGTATGCTCTCCAATTTAATGACTGTTGAATCGAGTTTTTGATCGCTGATAGTGAAAACGGAAGTCAAGATATCCTGTGCTAAAAACTTCTCAAATATCTTCACCACGTTCAATTGCGGCATTGACTTCGCGGATATCAGCATCCGTTAGGTCATACGCGCTCCGCGCGATATCGGCACTGATGTAACCACGTAACAGATCTCGCTTAACGCTGTGTTTATCGCGCTTAGCGGGCGAGCCATAACCTGCACCACCAGGAAATGAGAGCATGACCTTTCGGCCATGAGGAACGAACTGTTTGCCTTTACCTTTCATTGGTGTACCGTCGTCCTGCTCGATGGTTGTCGCAGCACCTGCAGCACCGCCCTTGCGTCCCTGCGCCGGATGATCGACTCTATCGAACATGGCTTGAAAATCAAATTCGTGTCCTTCAACAACACCGACTTCCATATATTGCCCAAGCCCACCCCGATATTGGCCAGCACCACCACTGTCCGGTCGCAACTCTTTGCGCCAAATTAAAACCGGCCCAACGTTTTCTGTCGCTTCCACAGGCATGGTCATCACTCCCGAAGGAAAAGCCGTGGCGTTCAAACCATCAAATTGAGGACGTGCTCCCGCACCGCCCGAATTAAACGTCAGTACCTCTGATCTAACGGTTCCTTCCGGCGCAGGCTCATCGGTGCGCGGTCGCACCGACACCTGAAAGTTGCATAAACATCCGGCACCTTCTGCCGGGACGGTATGCGGTAGCAGTTTATCCAGTGCGTTGTAAACCGTATCCGGGATCATGTGTCCTATAACGTGACGAAGTGCAACCGGCGCTGGATGCAATGCGTTGACAATCGAATTCTCAGGGGCAATCACCCGAAAGGGTTCTAACGATGCTGCATTGTTTGGAATCTCTGGCGCTATTGCGCACTTAAGTGCGTAGCATGCATACGCTTTCGTGTACACCAACGGTACGTTAATGCCTTTTTTGTCTAACCCGGATGTGCCGTCAAAATCACACTCTATGTGGTCGGTATGAATCGATAGCTTTACGCGCAGATCGACTGGGTTACTATACCCATCGATGCGCAGCTCACCTTCTGCAGAGCTTGCCGGTAAGGCGGCGATTTTTTCGATCGTTGCGCGTCTTGAATTGTCGAGAATAAATGTGGCGATGCTATCCAAAGAACTTAGCTTAAATTCACGCATCATTTCAATCAACCTGCGATGACCGATTTCATTGCACGTGGCTAACGCGTAGATATCGCCAATAAGCTGATCGGGTTCGCGAACATTTCCCCGAACAATGTTCACCAGCGTTTTATCAACCTCGCCTTTATCAGCAAACTTCATTATCGGGATATACAAGCCTTCTTCGTAAACAGAATTTGCATCAGCACCAAAACCCCGTCCACCAATATCGACAATGTGCGCAGTGCAAGCAAAGAAACCAACAAACCGACCATCCAGAAAAGACGGACTTACCACCGTTATGTCATGCAAATGACCTGTGCCTTCCCAAGGATCGTTGGTAATATAACCATCGCCTTCGAGAATATTATCCTGACCGATACGGCGAATAAAATGCGCAACCGCATCTGCCATCGCATTAACATGCCCGGGTGTGCCGGTTACTGCCTGCGCCAACATCTGCCCCGAGGTATCGTAAACGCCTGCGGATAGATCACCGGCTTCTCGTACTGATGTTGAAAACGCTGTGCGCACTAACGCTTGTGCTTGTTCTTCTACAACCGAAATCAATCGGTTCCACATGACTTGATTTGCTACATTGGTCATCGTCTGCATCGGTGGCACCCCTATTGAATTGGCTGAATATCAACGCAACCGTCCGGCTGCATTACCGCCTTACGACTTGCTGGCAGAATAATGGTGGTTTCATCTTCACTTATCGCTGCCGGACCGGTAACAACTTGGCCAGGCTGCATACCGTTTCGCAGAACGACCGATGCGTCCAGCTCTTTTCCCAAAGCCGGATCAAAAAGCGAACGTCTGGATTGAACCGATGCGTCACCACTTTCCTGCGCTGTTTCGGCAGGCTCTACATCGTGTGCCGAGGTTGTGGCGTTGACCGCCCAAACGGTAATTTCTATATCCATACCGTCGACAGTGCGTCCGAACAGTGCCGCATAATCTTCTTCAAAACGTTGTTGAAACACAGCCACATCCGGATTCAATGCGTGCTCTGCACTCAGTACAACCGGTATCTCCCAGCCTTGCCCTGAATAGCGCATGTAGGCTTTAAATTCAGAGAGTATCTCGGCGTTCGCATCACACGTACGAACGAATCCCGTTGCTTCATGTTGTAATTCGTTTAACAACTGCGTGATTGTTGTCGGGTTAAAGTCAGACAAACGCATATACACACTTCGGTTCGCTTCAAAACTAAATGGTGCACGCAAGAATCCTATAGCTGAGCCGACACCAGCTCCTGGCGGTACCAACAATCGGTTTATACCCAACTTCTCACAAAGCCTTCCCGCGTGTAAGGGCGCTGCGCCACCAAACGCGATCATGGTGTACTCCGCAAGGTCTTCACCATTTTCAACTGCATGAACACGGGCAGCATTAGCCATATTTTCATCAACCACTTCCGACAAGCCAAACGCCGCTGTTTGTTGATCCATGCTCAGTACATCCCCAATGGTTCGAGTCAGAGCGTCGCCAGAAGCATCTTTGTGTAACTGAATAGAGCCGCCGGCAAAGTTATCCGGATCGAGCTTGCCGAGAATGAGATCAGCATCGGTAACAGCTGCCGATTCACCACCTCGTCCATAACAGGCAGGGCCCGGTTCCGACCCGGCAGACTCAGGTCCAACCCGGATCTGATTAAGCGCATCGACATGTGCAAGCGAACCCCCACCTGCGCCGATTTCCACCATATCGATAACCGGAATGGAAATGGGCATGCCCGAGCCTTTTTTAAATCGATAGGTTCGCGCAACCTCAAAAACCCGACTGGTCTTTGGCGTATGATTTTTAATCAGACAGATTTTTGCGGTTGTGCCACCCATATCGAATGAGAGCACCTTTTCCAGCCCGTAGCGTGCGGCAATGTTAGCGGCAAAAACAGCGCCGCCAGCCGGGCCGGATTCAACCAGCCGAACTGGAAATTCAGCCGCACTCTCTAATGAAATAATACCGCCGCCTGAATGCATCAGAAAAACCGGACAATCGATACCTTCAGATTGCAGCCGCCCTTCCAGTCTGCCAAGGTAGCTTTTCATGAGTGGCTTTATGTAGGCGTTGGCAACAACAGTATTGAAACGTTCGTACTCGCGCATTTGTGGAGACACTTCTGAAGACAAAGACACCATGACCCCAGGTATGCGACGTTGCAATACCTCACGCACTAAACGCTCATGTTCAGGGTTCGCGTAGCTATGTAACAAACCAACGGCAACACTCTCATACCCGGCTGTTTCAATGGTACGCGCCAACGCTTCAACATCGGCCTCTGCAAGTGGTATTAGTACTTCACCAGCTGCGTTGATGCGTTCTTTCAGGGTCAGACGCCGTTGTCTGGGTAGTAAAGGTTCGGGCAACTCCAGATTTAAATCGTATTGCTCAAAGCGGGATTCTGTGCGCATTTCGATAACATCACGAAAACCCTGAGTTGTGATCAATACGGTTTTTGCACCACGTCGTTCAATAAGGGCATTGGTCGCAAGCGTTGTTCCATGGATTATCTGGCCAACCGATTCAGCACCAACACCTGCCTTGAGCAGTACTTGATGCATACCATCAATGATAGCGTCTTCGGGCGCTGCATAAGTGGTTAGCACTTTGGTGGAGAATAAGGTATCACCCACCTCCAGTACCACGTCGGTAAAGGTGCCACCGATATCAACACCAAGACGATTAAGACGTGAATTCATAATACCAATGTCCTCAAATAACTTAAGAAACAACCAACCGATAAACGATGAATGAATCAGTGAATAGCCTGTTTTGCATTGACCCGATAGTGGTGCATCTCGCGTTGCCAGAGCCTTTGGCAGGCCGCTTGCTTCCAGCGGTCAACCACAGCCAATCATCTGATGATTTTGCGAAATCTGTAGAATAATATCCAATTATTTTATATTATGTTATTCATTAATTTTTCTTATTCTTCAAATATTGGTAACGGGCCGAATTGACACTGAATTTCAAACAACTTGAAGCGTTTGTGTGGGCGGCCGATTTGGGCAGCTTCAGTAAGGCGGCGACTCGCCTGAACACCACTCAACCAAACATCTCCATCCGAATTCGCGCGCTTGAGAATGCGCTGAATGCGCAGCTACTCGATCGTGATGCCGGCTCGGTCAGATTAACAGCGCGCGGACAATCCATGCTCCCACATGCCCGCGATGTGCTGTTTGCAGCAGACAAACTTGTCGTTGCATCCGGCGAATCTGCGCTGCGCGAAGGCACGTTACGCCTGGGTGTGACGGAACTTATTGTTCATACCTGGTTACAAGGATTTTTAAAATCACTCAACGAGCATTACCCGAATATCCAAGTAGAGCTAACGATAGACTTGTCCACTAACCTGACGAAGGAGTTGTTTAATCGCAATATTGATCTTGCGTTGCAAAACGGGCCATTCGAGCGTGAGAGCAGCGGGCATGATTATCTGGGAACCTATCCACTGACCTGGGTCGCGTCCCCTGATTTAGGTTTGCCTAAACGTAAAAAGCTATCAACTGCCGAGTTGACTCGGCACGCAATTTTAACCCACGCTCGGGAGTCTTCCCTGTTCAAAGCAACCGCTGAACATTTTCAACAGGTCCAATCGCAACATCACCGCTTGGTGCCTTCGAGTAACCTTGCCGCTTGCCTGTATATGGCCATAAACCATATGGGCGTTGCCACTTTGCCAAAAGCGATGATCCGATCAGAGCTGGATCGGCAATCGGTGGTTGAGCTGAACTATAGCTGGACGCCAGAAAGTCTGGATTTCATTGCGCGCTATGATGCGAAGAAATCGCCACCGTATATTATCCAGATGGCGGCGTTAGCCAAACAAGCCTCTGCAGAGTTCGGCTATGGATTAAAGCGGGTTGCTTCGAAGCGAGCGTAAAAACAGGCCAAGACCACCAAACGCTAGCACCAGTATCACGATGAGATCGAATGCACTCATTTGCGAGAAGCGAAATTGCGAACGAGCTAATACACCCGCGATAAGTGCAACGAGAGTCCCGATACAAAGAATCCAACCGATGTACTTACGGCTATCGTAGAAAATAAAAATGATCCCAATGATAAACGGAATCATGAGCATGCCGCTGGTGATACCAAAACCGCCGATACCATACAAACGCATACCAAAACCAAACGATGTATCAATAACGATTGAGCTGAGCAGTAAATAGAATCCAGCGATCATCATCATTAATCCGATAAGGAAAGACCATTCGCCTCCCTGGGTACCGCCGGCGCCTCGCATCATTTAGTCCTAATATTGTGTGTGAGACACTGGAGTATAGCGCGTCCTTCGCAACATCATCATTGTTAACAATACGCCAAAAAGCCAATGACCCACAGACGCAGCAGATGCTTGCGATTGCCCGTCTGCAAATAGTTGATTGTTACTATCAGTGGAGTCGATGGCAGCTGCAGGACGAAGCGTACCGCCGTTGTTTACGGGGTTTGCATCCGGTGTTTTTGACGCCAGTGATGCGGCAAGGTCGGTATGGCTGACCACTTGGTTCAGTAGCAGTGTTAAAGCGCTGTATGAGCTTCCCGCAAGACGATCAAGCTCACAACGCAGCCGCCCCGAATAAGTTGAACACTTCCATTGTTCGCTGTTATTGGATAAAAGCTGAGCACTGCCGACTTGCATTTCAATTGCCAAACCGTTTGCACCCTGACTAGCCTCATTAGTCACTATCAAGCTGAGCTCGCTCTGGCCGTTCGCGTGGACAACCGAGCTAACCAGCGAAACATCGCTTCGGTATAGTGCTGCTATTGCAGCCACATCACCCTTGCTGGGCGCTAATCGCTGACCGATTTTCGCATCACCAGACAACGGCTCGATGGTTTGCTTGCCATTGGCAGAAAAGAAATACTCGCCATAGTGCATGATTGAGTCTATGTCGTACGCGCCGTAATACTGCTTATCTGACGCACTGATGCTGAAATTAGCCATTTTCTCCTGACTGATGTTGTCCCAATGAATCTTAACGTGCTGATCGCGATCAGGACGAGTGTGCTCATGCTCCAGCCCGAGCGCGTGGCCGATCTCATGCATCATGCTCCCACTGCTACAACTCGGTGCTACCCATATCGATTGCGCTCCACCCTGTCTGCCTATCCATGATGCGCAGCCGTTGGCGGGTATAAAGTGAATATAATCGGCCGGGCTCGACGCAGACATCGGGTCGATTTCCACAAGTGAAATACCTGCCAAGTTGTTCCACGTCTCAACCGCGCTTTCAATCGCGGTAATGACCTCTGCTTTGAGTTCTGGGTCGAAGTAATAAGGCACAACACCGTCTTTCCAAACCTGCACGCCGCCACGGACACCGATGCCGCGCTGCGCCATCGCCGGACCGGTAAGAATGTCGCCTTCAACCACACTGACGTGCCCCTGTGACTGCGCTGATTCTGACAACTGTAAGGCCCAATTAACGAGGCTTTGATCAGCGGTACGGTGTTCAGTTTGCGCCAGCGCCGCGCCGCTTTGTACTGTCATGAGCAAAAGCCCGCTCAGTACAAGCCTGTCTAAAGTATTCGGCATTACCATTCCTCTTAACGGGACGTTCTGTAATACGGATGAGCTATGTCCGAGGTGCAAGCAGCCGTTTCGAAATTTCTACGAATTTCTTAGGTTCGGCGTAGTCGGACTCTCTCCACTATGGGGGGGATAACGGATACGTGGCTCCCCGTCTGTAACCGCTCAGCCGAAAACTTGACGGCACTAGGCAATAAACACTGTGGCACGTTTGTTAAATGCTAAAGCGTACCCAGAAAAACTTGAATTTCAGCAGTAAACCAATGAATGGTGCACAGCGCAACGCGAACTCAGACCGTGTTTCGCAGGTGATCTCAATATTTTTTGACACTGTGCACATAAGCATGGGAACCGGTTCGCATTTAGTGTCACCTTGGCCCAGTGCCTGCAGTAGAATCGAGGTGTCACAGGCTGATGGCCACTATAAAGCGACACAATTATGAAGAACAACTCAACAGCATAACTAACCACCTGCAACGAGGTTTGGCACCATCGCTCACCCACCCGACAAGAAACGACGCCTTGAGAAGCGCGAGCGCAAACGTCGCCAATCCCTGGATGGTGATGGCAGCTGGCGTCAGTCTGTCGGAGAGCGTAGAGTTCGTGATCGTCGCGGTAGCAGCGAGGACGATTCGCACATAATTCATCTGCCCTTTCTGGACGATGAATGGGATAATGAGCCAACCGAGACCGCATCGGCCCAGGACTCAACGTCTGGACAGATTACCGATAACAGCGCAGAGAATGGCTCGGCTCAAAAACACGGGTCTGATAAACACGGGTCTGATAAACAGAGGCCTGAAAACAATCGGTCAGCGAATCAAACGCCAACAGCTACTTCGAATATTATGGATGAGTCACCAATCGACAAGATAGTCGACGAAAACGTTGAAGAAAATGCAAACGATAACAACGGCAGAAATCTAACTGAAAAAGAAAAAGCCCGTTTAAACGCATTAAAAACCATGCTTGATGCATCCACGGCGCGCTATGAGCAAGCGTCGCGCAATCGACGCCCGGTATTTGCTGCCGGACTGGAAGTCAAAGTCATTCAAGGCGAACACGCCGGCAAGCGTGGCATTGTGCTCGATGCAGACTATATCGAGAATCGTGCATTAATTTCACTGCCTGACCAACAATCACCTCGTTGGCTAGGTTTTCGGTCACTGGGTCATGCGGATTAAACGCGCAGACTTATACCCGCAGCTTATCTGCTGACACAGCTAACAAGCACTTCATCTCAATCCTGTTTCCTGCCACGGCAGCGATTTGTTAAACTGAGCGAATGCCCATTAACCACTGTAGCATTCGATGAAACAGGCTCTGAACACACTCTGGAAAGGTCTATCGAACCCCGATAATCGGGTAAGCCTTAAAACCGTGTTTAGCATAGACCTTCGCTCTATGGCGCTGATGCGCATCATGCTAGCGCTACTGATTATTCTCGACCTAGCGCTTCGTGTGCCTTACATCAGCCTCTACTATACCGATGCCGGTGTGCTGCCTCGGTCACGCTGGGTTGAAATCAGTAATCTGTGGTATTTGTCATTGCATGGGGCATCCGGCACTTTGTGGTGGCAAATCCTTCTGTTCACGCTGGCATTTATATTTGCCATCGGATTATTAATTGGTTATCGAACCCGATTAATGAACATAGCATCATGGATTTTGCTCGCCTCTTTGTGCAATCGAAATGAATTGATATTACAGGGCGGTGACATTTTACTGATGGTGATGTGTTTCTGGGGTATGTGGCTACCCTTGGGCGCTAAATGGTCAGTAGACGCAGCACTGCAGCCGGAGAATTTGCGCAATCCCAATCAGCAACGTTTCGAGCCATCGAAAGCACAATTGTATTTTTCGATGGCAACGGTTGCGGTTATTTTTCAGGTGCTTTTCTTATACTTTTTTACCGCACTACTCAAAACCGGCGCGCCCTGGCGGTTTCCTTTTGAAGCCGCACAATACACACTGGAAATACAACACTTCGCCACACCGCTTGGCTTATGGTTCAAGGAACTCTCACCCGTACTGCCCTTGGCCACAGCCTACGTTTTATTTGTAGAATTCATCGGGCCATTGCTGGTGTTACTCCCGTTCTTCTGGCCGATAACCCGTATTGTCGGCGTGCTGATGCTAGCCTCCCTTCACGTCGCTTTTATGCTGCTGATGCACATTGGCCTGTTTCCGCTGATCGATTTCATGTCTTTATCGTTGCTTATACCATCGGCCATATGGGTAGCATTGGCGCGACGTAAACAGCAATCAAAAGCTGCGCAAGTCATCATGTATTACGACGAGGATTGCGGTTTTTGTTTAAAGATGTGTTTAATACTTCGCGAATGGCTACTGCCTGAAACGGTAAAAATTCTGCCCGCTCAACCGTACGACCATATCTACCCTATTATGGAAAAAGAAAATTCCTGGGTTATCGCCGATGGTCAAGGCAATACATATACGCACTGGCATGCAATGGCTTTTCTATTTACACAAAACTGGCTGACAAAACCAATCGGCTGGCTAATGAAGTTTCCACCTTTCATGTGGTTGGGAAACCGCATCTATCACTGGGTTGCAAACAATCGCGGCACCATGGGAGAAATCACTGCTCGCGTGTTACCGGCTCGTCCGCTGAAGCTCAAACCGACACTAATCGGGCAAGTGCTTGCGCTAGTTATTCTGTGCATTGTCTTCGTGTTTAATCTCAGCACACTCAAAGGTTGGAGTAACTTACGCATAGCACCGGTGGACACTATATCGCGTATTCTTCGCATTGATCAGAAGTGGAGCATGTTCGCACCCAAACCGCTCACTATATCGCTGTACCCTCAAGTGGAAGGCAAACTGCGCAACGGAGAAACGGTTAACCTGTATAAGCTGACAGAAACAGATGCAGACTGGGTAGCACCGGAATACATGTATCCGCTTTACGATGGTTATCGCTCTCGCAAATACTTTGACCGAATCCGGAGCTATAAAAATAACGCGCCCAGAAGCGGGTTCGGGCACCATCACTGTAAAACGTGGAATGCCAAAGCGAAAAACCGCAGTGAACAATTAGGCATCCTGACCCTGCACTACGTGAGCTTACAAACAAACACCGAGGGTAAGCCGAAGGAGCGCCGACGAAAGCTTTCCTGGCAACACTGGTGCTACCCGGAATTCAAACCCAAGACCTGACCACTAAGTCGTTTAGGAGGGTGAACTGATCCACACTTTCACCATATCGCGCGCCTCTCGCTCAGGGCACAGTGAAAACAGGCGCTGAGCAAGCCGCTACCTGTTCTGTGTGTCAAGGACAATGGCAATGATCAGGAATTCAACGAAAACCAGCCAAACGGCAGCTTCAGTAGCAACACCACTAACAGCGAATAGACTTTCCACCGTCACCGTGCCAACCTCCTTACCGGTTCCGAAAACGGTGCGGCACAATAAATCGTTTTTAATACCCCAGAGCCTTGCCTTCGGATTAACGCTTTTGTGCATCAGCACAGCAAGCCATTTACCCGATGCCAATGCTGCGATTTTTAAATGTACCGACGCAAATGGAAGCGTAAGTTATTCGCAAATGCCTTGTCCTACAACGGAACAAATCCAAAAGGTCATTGCCAGTAAAAGCGCCAAGCGAGTTAAGGTCGATTGCCGAATTGCCAATAACTTTGCAAGGAAAACCGCCTCGCAAATGCGTGCTGGTCAAAGTTCCGGAGAGCTTTTCGCATCTTATGGTGGTATTGATGCTCTGCCCCGAACATCCATTGGTGTTATCAACTATGTCTACTCGCACAAAGACAATACCAATACCGGTGTGCAACGCATCACGGCTTTGTCTGCCGCGCGTTGCTCGGCAGGTTCTTATGGTTCCGTTAGTTGCGATGACTTTCCATACGCGTTTATTTCAGACCTGGGAGGCTGTGAGAATGCGACGCGAGCAAATGTGCCTTCTACATTACCAATAGCAGAAAAAGTCGATCAACCCGCGCCGGCCGCCGACGAAACTGCCGGAACAGCTGCACTCGGCCTTAGAACCACCGCAAATGAAGCTGACAACAAATGCAGGACTGATCTTAAAAGCCGAATGAACGATTTATTTGACGAAATGCAGAACTCTCAGTCGGCAGAGTCTGATTCGAAGTTGCAGAAACGCCAGCTGACGTTAAGCCAGCAATTAAACGCGTGTTAGTACAACTGTTAGCAGCAGTTAAAACAACAACACGTACCGGTGACGTGTTCAGTCGTGTGATGCGTCAACCAGCAAGAACAGGCTAACTCACCATGTAGCTGCCATTTGCGGTGGCAATGACTTTACCGGTATCGCTGCTTAAGCTTGCATGAGTGGAACCAATACGGCGTCCGAGACGAACCACATTCGATTGTGCAGTAAACGTTTCTCCAATACCGGGGCGTAAATAATCAATGCGCAGATCTATCGTGGCAAGTGCCTTGAAACGCATCATTATTTGCTCGGCCGATTCGCTGGCATAGTTTTCGGATATTGACCAGAAAATCGCAAGCCCGCCAACGGCGTCCAGTACGGTAGCGATAACACCACCGTGTAAGCGGCCGTGCATGTAGTGCCCGATGAGTTCGGGTCGCATACTAAATTGTATGCTAACGGCTTCGGAGCTACACTGTGCCATGGTAAAGCCCAGGTACTCATTAAACACTATTTTGTGTTCAAATAAATCCCTTATCGCAGCATCAAGCAACACCTGCTCTTGCGCACTGCGGCGCACCCCATCATTTAATTGTTCTGACATATCTAATTGCGCTTACGAATCGGTGGCCACTTGTGCTGTCGAACGAGTAACTGGTTTGACAAAGCGCGAATCTTTAAACCCCACGAGGCGTTTAAAATCCTCGAATACAAGGTAGTTAACCGGGATCATGATAAGCGTTACAAGCGTTGCGAACAGTATTCCGAACCCTAACGATACCGCCATGGGAATCAGGAATTGCGCCTGCGTACTGCTTTCAAATATTAACGGCGTGAGCCCAAAGAAAGTGGTTAATGAAGTCAGAAT
>CAKZUP010000100.1 GCA_937922945.1 uncultured Granulosicoccaceae bacterium | reverse complement strand
GTAGCGGTTGAGAACCGTTTTCCACAGGCTTTGCATCGAAAGCGCTGAACCACTTTGGCATCATCGGCGCGATGAAACGTTCCGTCACGCACAATAGATTTTTTCGGTGCCGCGCAGCTCGGGCATTGGGTGTTCGCATCCATGCGAAGCTCCTAGTTTATTAAGGTCAGTCTACGATATCAGAATAACTCATCACCAGCATACTGGTGCAGTTTTTAGGCGTCATAAGTTGTGCTTGATATACCACTACCACTCCCCGTCCAATCTGTATGATGATAACTTCCGTCACCATCCACTTTCTGGTACGTATGAGCGCCGAAGTAATCACGTTGTGCTTGCAGCAAATTGGCTGGCAGAGAGGCCGTTCTGTAACCATCGAAAAAGGCAAGGGCGCTACTCATAGCTGGAGCAGGAATGCCAAGTTCAACAGTTTTGGCAACCACCTTTCGCCAGTTGGCTTGGGTAGACTCCACTTCTTTTCGAAAGTAGTCATCAAGCAGCAAGTTCTGTAACGAAGGAAGCTTGTCGAAGGCGGCTTTTATTTCATCCAGAAATGCGGAGCGAATAATACAACCACCACGCCACATTTGCGCAATACCGCCGTAGTTCAATGACCAATCGTATTCTTCTGCGGCAGCCCTCATTAACATAAAGCCTTGTGCATAGGATATGATCTTTGCGGCGTATAAGGCTTCTCCTAACGATGTCACCCACTCATCGGCGAGTAACGTGTCTTTACCCGTTTCTGGGCCAGAAATTATTTGGCTGGCAGCGACACGCTCTTCTTTAATGGCGGACAAGCAGCGTGCAAAAACAGCTTCACCTATTAATGTGAGTGGGATGCCTAGTTCAAGTGCATTGATGCCCGTCCATTTGCCGGTACCTTTTTGACCGGCCCGGTCGAGCACTGTGTCGACAACATAGATTCCATCTTCCTTATAGCCCAGGATATCAGCCGTTATTTCTATCAGGTAGCTGTCTAGTTTGCCGTTGTCCCATTGCGTAAAAATCTCAGACATTTGTGCGTTGTCGAGTTCAATACCGGTTTTCATGAAATGATAGGCTTCGCAGATAAGTTGCATATCACCGTATTCAATACCGTTATGCACCATTTTTACGAAGTGGCCTGCACCGTTATCGCCGACCCAATCGCAACACGGTTCACCGGCATCAGTTTTCGCAGCAATGGTCTGGAAAATATCCTTAACCAAAGGCCATGCGCTTGCATCGCCACCCGGCATTAGTGATGGACCTGTGCGCGCACCTTCTTCCCCACCGGAAACGCCCATGCCCAAAAAGCGGATACCAGCGCTTTTTAGTGCCTTTGCTCGTCTTTCGGTGTCGGTAAAGTTGGAGTTACCGCCATCGATAATGACATCACCTTTGTCGAGCAATGGCAGGAGTTGATCGATTGTGCTATCAACAGGTGAGCCTGCTTTTACCAGCAGCATGACTTTACGCGGCGTACTGAGCTTGGCGACTAATTCTTCAAGCGTATCTGCGCCTTGAATTTTTGTCTCTGCCGCAATTCCGTTGATAAATTTATGGGTTTTTTCGGTCGTTCGGTTATAAACCGCAACCTTGTAGCCATGATCATCCATGTTCAACACAAGGTTTTGCCCCATAACGGCTAAACCGATTAATGCGATATCGCAGTTTCCACTCATGTCACATTCCGTTTTTGATGGATAAAGTCAACGCCGCAGGGCGTTTGTAAGCACTCTGCGGTCAGTATGGATGCTGGCAGGCTACACTACGCGCGCGCTCAAGGGTTGGCCGACGAGGTGATTGGATAAATTCTCCAACATTAAATCGCCCATTGCTTTACGGGTTTCTGATGTACCACTTGCGTTATGAGGTTGAAGTACAACATTATCCAAGCCAAGCAGCGCTGTAGAAATTTCAGGTTCGTTATGAAATACATCAAGCCCGGCACCTGCAATTTTCTGATTCACAAGATAATCTAAAAGAACCGGCTCATCAACGAGTGTTCCGCGCGATACGTTAATCAGATAACCATTTTTACCCAGTGCTTCGAGTATGGATTGATCGACTTTTCCAATCGTTTCAGGGGTGGCTGCAGCGGTGATAAATAAAAAATCGGATTCACTGGCAAGCTGCTCCAGAGACGCAACAAATTTATACGGCGAGCTTTCTTTCTTGCTTCTATTGCAGTAGCTGACAGGCATATCAAACGCGTTCAAGCGTTTTGCCAGGCAACTACCAATGCTGCCCATGCCATAAATGCCTGCGGCTTTACCCATCATGCGGGTAGTGAGCGGCATAGCACCCTGTTTCGACCATAAGCCATTTCGAACGTATTGATCTCCGGTTACCAACTGACGGCAACTCGCCAATGCCAGCGCCACGGCCAGATCAGCGACATCATCGCTGAGCACATCGGGTGTATTACCGACAGCGATGCCGGCATTTTCGCAATAGTCCAGATCGATTGCGTCTACGCCAACACCAAATACTGAGACAATTTTTACGTTGGGGAGCTGCTTCAGAACCTCGTTGGGCACACCCCGGCCACCATCGGTTACCACGCCAACACATTGGGCCGCGATTGATGCTAACAATGCGGTTTGATCAGATGATTCCCAGAAGCGATGAACATCGTAGTGTGCTTCCAATTCTGTCATGGTAGCTTCAAAAAGTGGTCCCATTAGTAGAAGCGTTTGACTCATCGTCGATCCTAATTTTGCTTTGCTATTCAAGAATGTACAGTGTACTGGCTATTGGTGTGGTGTTGGCGCTTCGATCTTGCAGTGGCATTGGAATTTTACCGGTATATTTGGTGAAACTAGCGAATTTCGAGAAATTCCCGCTGTTTTAGCGCCGCGACGGCATTTGCTGCAATGACAGCCGGTTCCGGATCGATATCGATGCAAACGACATTGGGCTCGGCGACCGGCGAGTCCAGCGCGTCAAATTGCGAATCGAGCAGGGACTCCGCCATAAAATGACCTGTTCTGCCCCGCATTCGCTGTTGAATGAGTTCCCGAGAGCCTTGCAGGAAAACGTAGCAGGTATTGGGTGCCTCGTTCAGCACGTCACGATAGCTTTTTTTCAGTGCGGAGCAGGCGATGACGCTGGGTTGTCCAGACGAAGACCTTTTCATACCGGCCTCTCGCACTTTCCGTAGCCAGGGCCAGCGGTTTTCATCCGTTAACGGAATGCCGGCAGACATGCGTTCTTTGTTTTCTGGCGGGTGAAGGTCGTCAGCATCGAGATAAGAAGCGCCCAGGCTGTTGGCGATAAGCTCTGCAATTGTCGATTTCCCACACCCGCTGACGCCCATAACGATAATGATCAATGTGCAATCCTGTAAGTTGTAATCATCCTCGGCCCGGTTTGGGTTGAAACGACTT
This sequence comes from uncultured Granulosicoccaceae bacterium, assembly GCA_937922945.1. Taxonomy (GTDB): domain Bacteria; phylum Pseudomonadota; class Gammaproteobacteria; order Granulosicoccales; family Granulosicoccaceae; genus Granulosicoccus. Next base: position 34,941 of record CAKZUP010000100.1, on the reverse strand, counting down.
GATTATATAGGTTCAACGCCCGTTTATATTAACCCACACCGTTGAATTGACGAGAGAATCGACGTTCTGGCATGTGACAGATCAACGTGACTGGATTAGACTGGTTCTCAGTTCAAACTGAATCAGCCAATGCAACAGACTCTTGTCAATCGCGCGATTATTATCCTGGTACTCGGGGTGATCTCGCTATTGTTCTTTCAAGTAATAAAGCCTTTTTTGTTGTCGATTTTTATCGCAGCTCTATTTGCCGCGATGTTCACGCCAATGTATAGATGGTTTTTGGTACGCATTGGCGAGCGCCCGGCCATTGCATCTCTGCTCACTTTGCTCACCGTGTTGTTCTTTGTATTTGTGCCATTATTCATGATTTTCGGTACAGTTTTATCACAAGGGCTGGAAGTCGCTCAAAGCGCAAAACCATGGGTACAACAACAACTTGCTCAGCCCGGGCTTATTACTGAAAAGCTGGAAGCCTTGCCGTTCTACGATCTTATCCTACCGTATCGGGAGCAGGCTATTGCATGGCTGGGCAAGTTCACAGGAACGTTAAGCTCGTTTGCCGTGGATACGTTGCAGGCTGCCACCATCGGCACGTTCAGTGCGCTGCTATCGTTCGTCATTATTCTCTACACCATGTTCTTCTTTCTCATGGATGGAGATCGACTGCTTTATTACATGCTCTACTATCTACCATTGAACGACGCAGATGAAAATAAGCTGCTGCGCCGCTTTACATCGGTTACCCGCGCCACCTTAAAAGGTACGGCCGTTATTGGCATATTGCAGGGAACACTTGCTGGTCTGGCGTTGTATGCCGCCGGTATTCCCAGTGCCTTGTTCTGGGCGGTTGCAATGATGTTCTTATCCGTTGTGCCCGGTATAGGCACCGCTCTGGTCTGGGGACCTGCAGTGGTTTACCTAATCGCCAGTGGTGAATACCTGGTTGCCTCGCTGCTTGCAATTTATTGCATTGTCGTTGTAGGTAGTATCGACAACGTACTGCGACCAAAGTTGGTTGGTAACGATACTCGGCTACACGAACTCATGATCTTTTTCACTACTTTGGGTGGAATCATGATGTTTGGTTTTATGGGGTTCGTTATCGGTCCTATTATTGCCGCTTTATTTGTCACTATGTGGGAGCTTTATGGCTCTGAATTCAATGAGTGGCTACCCACCACCGCGTTTAAGCCACGTTCCGGGGAAGTCGTTTTACCGCATCAACGCATGTTGGAAATCGCCGAAGCCAAGTCTGCTGACAACATTGCATCCAAGGCGGTTGTAAACAATGGTGGCCAGTCCAACGAACAGCAGGCCAGCTCTGCCGACTTGCACGACAATAATGCAAACTCTCAACCAACCACTTTGGCCAGCGCTACCTCTAATAGCGGCCAGGGTAAAAAAACAGCCGGTAAAATTACCCGCAAAAAAAAGAAACATAAGAAGCGCTGAGTTAATCGATTATCATGGTCGTACACACTGCGATGTTTCTAACCGTCATAGTGTGAGCTTGTCGACTCGTACCAACGTACGACTATGATTCAATTAAGTGCTGTAGGCTTTCACAGGAATAGTTGCCATGTCTAATGCCATTGAAGTATTGCGTCCCGTAGAACTGTTTCAACACTTAAGCGAAGAACAACTTGCGTTGTTAGCTGAGCACTCCAGAGAAGTTCAATTCAGAAAAAATGCGATTCTAATGACCGAAGGCGATATGGGCGAGTCTATGTACGTCATACAGTCAGGGATGGTTAAGGTGTTCGTTAGCGATGAAGACGGCAAGGAGCTTGTATTGTATGAGCAAGGTGCTGGCGCTGTTATCGGAGATATTGCACTGCTCGACGATGAGCCGCGTTCGGCCTCTGTGTCAACGCTTGATAAAACTACCGCACTGATGATTGGTAAATCCAGTTTTATACAATGCATTACTCAGAGTCCAGAGATGAGTCTCGGTATTATTCGTTCTCTGACGCAGCGCTTACGGCAAGCTACAGAAGGTAGCCGCAGTCTTGCGCTCGATAATGTTTACCGTCGACTCGCTGATAAGCTTCAGGAGTTGGGCGTTGAAAAACCAGACAATGGAAAATCACAAAATGCCTTCCAGCTGGAAAAGAAATACTCCCACCAAGACCTTGGAAACATGATTGGCGCTTCCCGAGAAATGGTGGGGAAGGTGATGGCTGAGCTAGTCAAAGGCGAATATGTTGAGCTACAAGATGGCATCATCCACGTGCACAAAAAATTACCTCGTAACTGGTAGTTCTGGTTTTTGCTCATATCGATGGCAGCTTCGCGAGTACACGCTGCCGCGCAGTAATGGTGCGTAATACTGAAGATTTCATCGCGGAACCGCGTCTGCACGGGGCTGCGCTCGCCTGGGCCCAGGTCCAATCTTCAGCTTAAATCGCTGGTATACCATGAGGTAATTCCATTGCCATACGGTTACACAGCGTTACCGCCAAAATAGGGCTTTACGCGCTAAAATCGCCTAATGCAACGCCTACCTTACCTATTTGAGTACGTCTTTTCTCTACCCGCCTTTTTTGTTGTGTTTGCCTATACTGTTAGTCGTTCACATACCCGACTTTTAGCCAGTCCAGTAACGAAATCTGTAACGGACGCGCTCATGCCCGGAGGCAATATCATTTCTGTGCTCATTAGGCCGCTACGCGCCTTGACGATGTTAGCTTTATTGCTGTTAACCTTTTTAGGCGCACAGTGTGTTTACGCTGCGGACATCTCGCGTGATGTGCGTGCCGGACGAGAAGATGAAAGCCTGACAAACGATGGGTATCTGGAAATTTCGACTTCTGCAATTCTTAATCAAATGCCTATTCCGGGGGCCGACGATCTCATCGTAACTGTCGGATTGGGCGGTCATTATCGATACCGTGCCTTCTTTATTGATGCTTATGCGGAAAGTTATAACCAGTTTCAATTTGGCCTGAACGCCTACTCCGGTGATGTGTGGTCGATAGACTTACTTGCTGCATCCAGTGAGCACGGCGTTGATAGTGAATTGAACCGCGAGTTAAAACAGTTTTCGGATAGGGATGCGGCAGGTTTTCTTGGTTTGCGTGCTACGGGTTACAACGACCCGTACATATTTCAGGCCGAGATATTAAATGACGTCTCTGATGTTCATGGCGGTTCATTGGTTACCGCGTCTATCGCCAGAACGTGGCTGTATCATAATTGGAACTTCCACGCATTATTAGGTTCGCGCTACGAGTCTCAGGCAACTTTGAATTATCAGTTTGGGAACGATGCCGCCGATGCTACTGAAAACTATCCGGCGTACTCAGCTGGTAGTGGTACCACTTTCGTCACAGAGTTTGGAGTCACGTATCCAATAAACGAGCATTTTATTTTTAAAGCAACCGGGCGATGGTGGGAGCTTCCATCTGCGGTAGTGAGTAGCCCGTTTATTACTAACGATAGCTATTTGACTTTCACCAGTACCATAACCTTTGTGTACTGATCAGTGAAAATGCTATTGGTCAAATTCGTGAAGGCCAAGTTGGCGCAAAGCCTGTTTTTTTCGGTGTTCGCCATAGCACTATTTTTTGTGGCGCCGGCAGCGTTTGCCGATGATGTGATTAAAACTAAATTCGAAGTCACTCCCAATCGGTGTGTCACGCTAAGGCAAGGACAGCCCTGTTTCGTGCGAGTGAACTTTCAGTGGAGTGCCAGTGAGGCCCTGCAGGCCTGTCTAATTAATGTCGATGGTACCCAATTGAAATGCTGGCAGTTGGCAGATAAAGGGGATTTGGTCATACCGCAGAACTTACCCAATACAACAGAATATGTTCTCGTCGATAACGACGGTATTGAAATTGGTCGTGCAAGTATCGTTGTTTCCTGGGTTTACAGAAAAAAGCGCTCCAAACGTCGCTGGAGATTATTCTAATGACAACCAATGTAGATGAAGCTCGCCATATTATGGTGGTTGAAGATGATGAATCACTTGCCGCCTGGATAGCAGATTATCTTAACTCACACGATTATCAGGTTAGTGTTGCCACGCGCGGTGATGATGCACTCGAATTGATAAAAGCAGATGAGCCTGACCTTGTCGTGCTTGATGTCATGTTGCCCGGACTAACCGGCCTTCAAGTTTGTGAAGAGGCTAGAAAATTCTATTCGAAACCTATTCTTATGCTGACCGCGCAAAGCGAAGAAGATGACGAGATTCGCGGGTTGGAAATTGGTGCAGATGATTTTCTGCCTAAGCCGGTAAAACCGAAGGTTCTACTAGCAAGAATAAAAGCGCTGCTGCGGCGAGAGCAAAGCGATGATCCTGCGCATGTTATTCGAATTGGTGGCTTGTACATCGACCCTACCTCCCGAACGCTAACGTTAAATGATGAAGATATTAACTTGTCGTCTCACGAGTTCGATTTGTTAACACTGCTTGCTACACAGTCCGGTACACCGGTAAGTCGGGAAAATTTAATAAGTCAAATGCGCGGGATAGAGTACGACGGGTTGGATCGTTCTATCGATATCAGTATTTCTCGCTTGCGCAAAAAACTTGGTGATGTTGCATCCGCACCGGAGCGCATCAAAACCATCCGGGGAAAAGGCTATATGCTTGCACCGGATGCGTGGTAAACGTTAGTGCGCCGGCTTAGTATTTCTTTATTAATTGTCGTATTACTATCCACTATTGGATTAGGTTGGGCAATCGACCGTCTGTTCGATGGTTTGGTCAAGACTCCCACCGATGGACTACAAATTTATCGTGATGTCGGGAACGATCTGGTTTCAAGTGTAGAAACGGACACACAATTATCACGGATTGTCGCAGCATGGCCATCAACAAGCCCCATGAGTTTATCGTTGGTTGATACCAAAGAGCTAGCCTTGCCCGAGGAGCTTGAACAGCAAATGGCCTCCGGTGAGCCGCTGGTGCTTGAATCTGAATCGGGTGTGACACTATTTTTTAAACGATCTGACTCCAATAAAGTGTTATCGCTTTCGCCGCCAGCTACCGAGAGTGAAACACCGATAGCGGTTGCGTTAACCATGTTGTTCTATGGTGGGATGATATGTTTGGTTTTGCTATGGATATATCCTTTAGCCAGACGTTTGCTAGCGTTGGGAAAAACGGCACGTGCATTCGGTGAGGGTGATTTGAATAAACGCGTATCAACCCACGAGCGTAGCTTTTTATTCGGCATTGAAAGCGAATTCAATTCCATGGCACAGAGAATCCAGAGTCTTATTGCTGACAACAAGATGCTGGCCAGTGCTGTATCACACGATTTACGCACGCCGTTAGCGCGGCTCCGGTTCGGCATCGATTTACTCGACGAAGCAAAAGATGAAAAAACCAGATCGGAGTATCAAGAGCGGCTCAGTAACGATTTAACCGCAATGGAGAATTTGGTTGAAGTGTTGCTTGAATATGCAAGGCTTGATCAACAGCTCAGTGATATGCCCAAGTCTCCTGTCAATCTGGTTGATGTTATTAACGTAAGCGTTGATTCATTAAACGATATAGCCGGTACGAGCATTTCGTGGAGCCCGAGTAAGGAGCAGTTTGTCGTCAATGCGCATGAGCGTTATGTAGCAATGATGATTAATAATTTATTACAAAATGCAGTTAATTACGGGGGCAGCCATGCGTCTGTGTCACTTTTCAGGAAAAGAACCATGATCTGTGTGAGTATTGAAGATGATGGTTTGGGAATTCCGGCTGACAAGCACCGGGAAATGCTCAAGCCGTTTGTGCGAGGTGAGTCTCAGGAATCCGGTACTGGCAAGAAAGGTTATGGCATGGGATTAGCGATCGTTAACCGCATTGCACAATGGCACGATGCAAAGTTTGTGATAGGCAAGAGTGAGGCGTTGGGAGGGGCCCGGTTTGATATAATATTCCCGGTCAACGCCAGTTTAATGGCCAAAGACATAAATGCAGGCAATGCGAATTCTGTTGAGTCGAGCACAAGACCCGGTAGTCTGTAAAGAAAAATAAGTAACAGATGTCGTTACGTATTCGAAGCTGGTGAGTTGGCAAGATTTGCCAGTTGCCAAGGTTGGCGAAACGCCAATAGTTTCGAGACACTGATAACCAAATAACACCAAAGAAATAGTTGAATATGATTCTGCCCATAAAGCATAAAAGACTGCATAAAAGATGGTGTAAAAGCTTGCGTAAAAATTCTATGTGCATCAATTACAAAACAATTATTCCCGTTGCTTGCGGGCTTGTCGTCAGCGTATTTATGCTTTGCACAGTGCAAGCGAACTCTGAACTTCCCATTGCAGATGCGCATGTTCATTATAGTCACGATTCAGTGGAGCTTACGCCCCCATCCAGAGTCATCGAAATAATGCGTGAAGCTAATCTTAAATTTGCTTTGGTTTCAAGCTCTGATGATAATGGTACCGAGATATTACGAAACCTTGCTCCAGATCTGATTGTTCCCGGGCTGAGGCCGTACCGGCGCCGCGGAGAAACGCAGTCATGGTTTACGGATGAAGGCGCATTGAAGTATGTAGAAGGTTTACTGCGCAAAAATAAATACGCAACAATTGGCGAGTTCCACCTATATGGAGACAGCGCCGAGTTGGACATACCGCGTCGTATCGTGGAATTGGCCGATGAAAACAACCTGATTTTGCATGCCCATTCCGATGCAGATGCAGTTGAGCGATTGCTGGCTCAAAGTGAAACTGTCAAAGTCATTTGGGCGCACTCGGGATTCGATGACCCAGAAGATATCGCGAATTTGTTATCCAGGCACGGCAGAGTCTGGGCCGATTTGGCATTTCGGTCTGAAGTGGGTAGCGGTGGCACGTTGAGTAAAGCCTGGCGGGAGCTGTTTGAAGCCTACCCTGATCGGTTTATGCTTGGAACCGATACCTACACACCAGAACGCATGTACTACATTCCTGAGCATGCTGCAGGTGCCAGAGTCTGGTTAGCCACACTGCCTCAAGAATTGGCCGAGAACATTGCCTGGAAAAACGCATACAACTTAATCATGCCTGTGTGGGAAAAGAACAGACAAGCTGGCAATGTCAATTCAGAAAACGCGGGTTCGGCTAACAGTGTGTCCGATAGCAATCTATGCAATAGTGAGCAGAACGACAATGCACTCGCGCTAGCTGGTGATCAGTATCGTGCCTGGTTGACAACCAATGAACCTATTGAAGTCAGTCAAGCAACCTCTATCACCGTCACGTTATGCGGGGACATCAGTAACGTTGAGCGTTTTGAGATTGATGCTTCAATGCCGTCGCATGGCCATGGTACCAACTACAAACCTGAAATAACTCAGTTATCCAGCTCAGACTCGGCAGCGAAATACCAGATTGATGGTTTGGTTATGCATATGCCCGGTATGTGGCGGTGGGAGCTTCAGGTGGTTGCGCCAGATGGCGTTGATACGTTAATGAAGGAATTTGTATTGGAGTAAGTGTGTGCCAATACTTACTGCCTTTTTTGCTAATTTGCCGTACAACATGCGAAATGTGTTCAACGGCAAGGCCTTTGTCTGTGTTGTTTTTAAAAACGACTTTGCAGAATTAGGCTCTGTACCCTTTTTGGGTAAATTAACAGTCCGGCAACTCTTGCCCATTACCATCAGTTTTTTATTGAGTTTATCTGTAAGTGCGTTCGCCCAGACCGATGCAGAGGCTCAATTCTCCGACGCTGAATTGCGAGCAATTACTTCACATGGCCCTTGGCCACAAACCACGCCAGCCGATGCAGGTAATAGTTTGTCTGGGCAGGATTGGGCTGAAGCATTGGGAAGCACCTTATTTTTTGAACCGGGCCTCTCTTCAGAGGGGCGCGTCTCGTGTGCCTCCTGCCATGTGCCGTCGAAAGGTTTCTCCGATGCGCTAACGGTTGCTCAAGGCGCGCAGGCGGGTGTGCGTAATTCGCAAGGTCTTCTCGATGCGGGATTGCAGCGCTGGTTTGGATGGGATGGTGGTGCAGATAGCCTGTGGGCCGCAGCCATGCGTCCGATGTTAGCTGCGCACGAAATGGCCGGAACCATTGCGCAACTGGCGCAGTTTCTACGCAATAACGAACAGTTTGTCGGCACTATTAATGAAGAGCTAGGCCGGGAAACCGGGCAGGTGAGTTCACCGTCAATACCACCTGAGCAAGCTGGCTCCTTGAGCTGGCTGGATGATGAGGCCGTGGTTGTTTTAGCAGCAAAGAGTATTGGTGCTTATGTTCGTACATTGCAATCGGCGCGTACACCGTTTGATGACTATCGTGACGCACTGCGTAATAACGATAAGCTTGCACAAAGCAATTATCCGGAAGCTGCAAAGCGTGGTTTGAAATTGTTTTTGGGAGAGGCTAATTGCAGGGCATGTCATTTTGGTGCCAATTTTTCCAATGGAGAATTTCACGATACAGGCCGGCCTTTTTTTACAGGGGTTGGTCAAGTTGATCCGGGGCGTTATACCGGGATAAAACGTGTTCAGTCCGATGCCTATAATTTACTCGGGCCGTTTGCCGATAATGTGTCGCCGACGGATAAAATAAAAACGGCAAACGTGAAGCTGTCGCAAGAAAATTGGGGACAGTGGCGAACGCCGTCTCTGCGCAATTTAAAGAACACGTCTCCCTACATGCACGATGGTAGTCTTGCCCGCCTGCGAGACGTGGTTGATGCTTATGCCGATATTGATCCTGCGCGCTTGCATGCCTCCGGAGAATCGTTGCTCAGACCACTCAATCTAGATGATCAACAGCGGAACGACCTGGTGGCGTTTCTGCTATCACTATCGGCCGATTAACGGATTTACGACGCTTATGCCTGAAGATAAAAAAGTAGATTACATTGAACTACCGGCTGCTGATTTTAATGCTCAGCAAGCTTTTTTTGAGCGCGTATTCAGCTGGTCGTTTATAAGCTACGGGCCTGAATACCACGCTTTTACCGATGGGAAGATAGATGGCGGGTTTTATCAGTCCGACACTGTATCGTTAGCAAGTAGCGGTAGTGCGCTGGTTATTTTCTATGCAAACGATCTGGAATCATTAGAAAAACAGATAGTTGGAGCTGGCGGGACTATTTCTACGGCTACGTTCGAATTCCCGGGTGGTCGCCGTTTTCACTTCACCGACCCGCACGGGAACGAATACGCAGTCTGGTCGGACAATATGCCGGTTGCTTAACAACCGGCATTGTTCATTTACGCCTTATTTATGCAATGTGGTTTGTAGTCTTTCGGTACTTAGCCGCCTATTCGCAGACTGTAATATCGTTTTCGGTGAAGCCAAGTCTTTGTGCAACGAGCACGCGCTCAGGCGGAACCCCGGTGCCAGCAGCTTCTGAAAATACGGAAATTTGTAGCTCACCGCTTGGGAGTAATGCAACCACTGCAGATGGAATCGCCGAAACGTCCATGAACAGTTCATCGGTTAAAGATTGAGATACTTCACCAACAATAATGTCTTTGATAAAGCAGTTTTGCTCCGCGCCTGGAATGGAATCGTCCTGATCATAAACCAAAGCATCTGCCGTACCGTCGTCCTCGGGTGCATTAATAACTAAATACGCCTCGTCGTTAGGTTCACCATTCCAATCATCGGGTAAATTCCAGACACCAACCAAAGGTTCAATTGCTGCAATGGCGGCTTCGTTGGTTTGAGGTGCGTCACCGTTGGTGAGAGTTGAATCATCATCACCCGAACCACCACCACCGCATGCAGCAAGCAGGCTGGTGAGTCCGAGCACAAGGATTAATCGTGTGAAAGTATAGGGCGTTGTTTTATTCGCAATCATTAGATTGTTCGCTTATGTTGCCGGAGTGTCCTGCTGAGTATAGACAAGTTATTGGCCGGTAACGATCGGGTTTTGAGACTGTAATTCGTGCACGTTACATGATTTGCTGCGCACGAGCACCGTTCGTAAACAGGCTTGATATGCGACGGGCTGTATCTGTCAGAAGATACGATGATTCTGATTCTACTAAGTGTATGCAATGGGCAAAAATAATATTCTGCAAGAAAGCGTTTTAAAAGAAGGGCCGTTCAGAAAGGCGTGACAGAATATGGGAATACAGTTGAAATCGAGGCACACTGTAGAAACAGTGTGCCTCGAGACAGTGATGGTACTAGCCACCAAACTCTTGCAATTTCTCCATAATGGGCTCTAACACGGGTCCAACTACAGAGCCAACACCTGGCATATCCATTACTTTATCCACTATTGGCTGCAGCTTGCCCATGCCTTCAGCGGCGGCTTTGGCCAGTGGGGCGCGTGCAACATCTGGCACTTGGCCGAACATACCGGATACCGAATCAACGCTCTCACCTAATTCGCCTAGTGCGGGCAGTGCGGCTGTTGCGCTTTCTGCATCGGTGATTCCACCCAGTGTTTCAGTTGCGCTGCTGAACAACCCGGTTAATTGATTACCAACCTCACCGGGGTCGACTGCCGCACTTGCTGCGTCTGTAACAGCATCGGTTGCATCCGCAGCTGCATCCGTTGCAGTATCAACTGCGCCAGCTGCCGTATCTTTTGCCGCATCAACGGCACCGGCGGCTGCATCGGTAGCGGTTGCGGCAGCATCGGTTGCAGTATCAGTGGCGGTTGCAGCAGCATCGGTTGCAGTATCAGTTACTGCGGCTGCGCCATCGCTTACGGCTGTTGCAGTGTCAGTAACCGTCTCTTTGCCCGGTAGCAGATAAGTAAACGCTGCCCAGGCAAGGGCTGCTAACGCAACCAGTGGCAATAACCAGCGAAACATGGAACCGCCTTTCTGAGCGCCATCGCTTACGGCATCGGCGGCACCAGCGACACCGTCGCGAGCACTACCGGCAACGCCTGATACGCCATCAGTGACCGATCCGGCGGCGCCCGAGACACCGTCGCGCACATTACCAGCAGCGTTAGACACGCCATCGGAGACTGAGTCTACTGCGCCTGCAACGCTGTCGCGCGCATTACCAGCGGTGTTAGCCACACCATCGGTAACTGAGTCTGCGGCACCTGCAACACTGTCGCGCGCATGACCAGCGGTGTTAGCCACACCATCGGTAACTGAGCCTGCGGCACCTGCAACACTGTCGCGCGCATTACCAGCGACGTTAGCCACACCATCGGTGACTGAGCCTGCAGCAGCTGCAGCACTGTCGTGTGCATTGCCAGTAGCGTTGGCAACACCATCAGTAACTGAACCGGCTGCGCCTGAAATGCCTGCAGCACCTGCTGCAACAGCACCGGTCGCACCTGCTGCAATACCAGCTCCAGCTCCACCAACGCCGCCACCGATACTGCTTAAAAAGCCAGATGTATTGAGTTGGTCGGTTAGTCCTTGTGGCATAGCAGCACTAATATTATTGCTTTGTCCTGAGAGCATGCTAACCAAACTGCCTGCGTTTAAGCCATCGCCCATAACCTTGCGTTTCAGTACACCTAATACAATGGGGGCGAGCATGCCCATAAGTGAACTTGTGCCGCCTTTGCTAACGCCTGAAAATGCAGACAGAGCACCTGCAAGCTTACTTAAACCACCGTTACCGAATAAACCGCTTAACACCGAGTTTCCGTTTTCGATCACTGTTGCTGCCTGTCCACCGCCAAGCATATCGCCCATGTTGTCAAGCAGTGAATCGTCCTGGTTCTGGATAGCGCCAAAAAGGGCATTTGCGCCATGGTCGGTGCTGGCGGACCCTGTCATACCATTGAGTAATGCCGGGATCATGCTGTCGACTGCGCTGGTGGCTTTACCGCCCTCGTTGCCGAGCAGGTTGCCCATATGCCCAATGAGCTGTCCTTTAACTTGATCTTTTACTAAATCTACAATATTGAATGACATGGAATGTCCTCCTTATTTAACGCGTCAAAACGTGGTTTGCCGAACATGTAAAATGTTGCATGCAGTGTTTGTTGAACCTGCTCAATGATACAGCAAGGGCAGTGCGGAGAATCTGAGAGTCGTTAACTATTGCAAGCGAACGCGTGCCGCGATGGCTTGTTACATTAGTTTTCATGAAAAGCTCGGTTCATCGTTCGAATGCAAGCTCGTGGTGTCGTGTTTTTAGTGCCGTGCTATCGTTCACGTCATGTACTGTGTGAACAGTGGTGCCAATGGAATGGCAACGGCTGTAGATCGTGAAAGAGCCGATGGGTTTTAAAAAATAGAATGGCAAACAACATGAATGAAAAACAAACGGTGAATTTCACCGCCATGAAAGATGGCTCTAAAGCCGATTATCTTCTGCTGGAAGAATTGGAAAAACCTTATCTTGCGCAAACCGCCAATCGCGTATTGGCTGAGCTTGATCGACAGGGCAAAATTTCTCTGGAAGGTTATAAGCTAACCAGACTGGATCACGCACTGCAATCGGGGACTCGTGCATATCGCGATGGTGCAGACATAGATTGGGTTGTGGGTGCCTTGCTGCACGATATTGGAGATGGACTTGCACCGCAAAATCACGATCGGTTTTCAGCGGAGGTGTTACGCCCGTTCGTCAGGGAAGAGGTCACCTGGGTTGTAGAGCATCACGGAATCTTCCAGATGATTTACTACGCTCACCACTATGGCTGGGATAAAGACGCTCGCGATCAATTTAAGGATCATCCTGGTTTTAGCAGTTGCAGTGATTTTTGTGAGCGATGGGATCAATCCTCTTTCGATCCGCATTATGAATCCGAATCGTTAGCGTTTTTCAGACCCATGGTAGAAGAAGTATTTTCACGAAAAGCGTACGACCCTGCTGTGATAATGGCAGGGGTGTATTCGGGGTTACCGCAATGAGCGAGGTGCTCAGAAGACAGTTAGCTCCAACGGGCGTGCTGCGGGCAGGCATTAACATGTCCAACTTCTTGTTGGTTAATGGTGAAACATCCACCGGAAATCCTGCTGGCGTATCACCGGATATGGCCAAAGCCATTGCAGACAAGCTCGGTGTTGAGTTGAAACTGCTACCTTATAAAGGGCCGGGAGACGTTGCAGATGGAGCGCTTAAGCATGAATGGGATATTGCCAATATTGCAGCGGAGCCAGAGCGAGCGAAAACAATATCGTTTAGCCCGGCTTATTGTGAGATTCAAGCAACCTACTTACTACCAGCGGGTTCGGGTATCAGCAGCATTCAGGAGGTTGATAGTGTAGGTGTGCGAATAGCTGTGAAACGTCGAGCTGCGTACGACTTATGGCTTACCGAGAATTTAAAAAACGCTACCTTAGTCCGCACCGATAGTATGGAGGATTCGCTTAATGTGTTCAAAGAGCAATCGTTGGAAGCACTGGCTGGCCTTCGGCCACGGTTGCTGGAAGATTCGAAAGCCTTGGCTGGCTCAGTGGTGATGCAGCAAGGCTTTACAGCCGTTCAACAGTCTATCGGGTGCCTGCCGGGCATGAAAGAATCGGATAGATTTTTGCAGCAGTTTGTTTCCGAATCCATTTCGTCGGGGCTAGTGCAGGCGCTTATCGATAAGCATAACGTTAACGGTAAGTTGTCGGTTGCACCGACTGTTCATACTTCATCTTTATAAGTTTAGTGGTTTCCGATTCGCTATCCAGACTGACACCAACACTGCAGGCGCTGCTCGAAGCGTCCGATCAGTTGCATGTGAATTCACCGGAGGCTGATTTTTTAACTCGTATTGTCGGGTCGGGCTTAGTGCGGCCAATGGAGCATGAGCTTATCGGCTACTGGTATGCGCAATATTTGTCAATACGGCAAGGGCTGTGGGATCTGATAAACGACTGTCTGAGCTCTGGTGACCGACATGCCAATAAACTCAATGATGAGCAGGTATGGGCTCATTTCGTTATTGGTTATTCAGCAGCGTGTTTGCTGATCAGGAACGATCAACACTTTCTATTCAATATTGCAAATCATAGCGTGTTACAGCGCAAATTTAATGAAGCGTTCGCAGAATACCGAATTCCTCGTAAACAATACACTCGGATATTTTCAGCTTTTGTTGATGGCAATGATGCGCTTCGAATATACGACGCAATTCATGATGCAAAAAAGCAACAACGCACAATTCAGGGCCTGCACAGTCACCCTGTAGTCGGTGAGTTTGCGAAGCGGTTGCCAGAATTTGAGAGCTGGTTAAACCCAAGTAAGCGAACCTATTTTCAACGGCTTATCGCATACATCAGCCATAAGTGGCGTCGTAAAAGTATTGTTGTGCTTAATAATCTGTTAGCGAAAACGGTTGAACGAGTTGGCAGGGCGGCGTCGGAAATTCAATTACCGTTAGAGAAGCGCGTTTCAGTAAAATTACGCCAGCAAATGCTTAATGTATTAGAGCCTGGTGACATACTGGTTACTCGGCACGACACTGCTTTCACCAATCTGTTTTTACCGGGGTTCTGGCCGCATGCAGCGCTTTATGTTGGAACTGTTAGTCAGCGTGAAGCACTGGGTGTGAATGTGTCTGAAGATACCGCTCGCAGCTGGCGTGCAGATTGTTGTGTACTAGAGGCATTAAAAGATGGTGTGCGCTTTCGGCCCATAAATGAAACTCTGGCTGTTGATAATTTTATTGTATTGAAACCGAATATTTCCAGAGAGAATATTAAGCTTGGTATAGAGCGGGTCGTTCGTCACGAGGGAAAGTTGTACAACTTCGACTTTGATTTTTTTAGCGCTGATCGGCTTGTGTGCTCAGAAGTTGTTTATCGTGCATTTGATGGGTTAGGGGGATTGTATTTTCCGCTTACAGAACGTGCCGGGAGGCAAACGCTTTCACCTGAAGATTTAGTGAGGGTGGCATTGGGCACAGATGCATTGGACGTGGTAGGTATTTACGGGGTTGATGCTAGCCGAATGCGCTATACCGTGGGAACCGATGCAGAGCGAATTGCAAGATCAAGTATTTATGCTGAACCGGCTAATGCATCGACCGGCTTGGTATAAGTTCAACCGAAGGCCTTTATTGAGAAGGATCACTATGCATCAAAGTGTGTGACGTATTCTATTAGCAAAGGTTTGGTCGAGTTAGCCAGTGGTTCAAGTAGCGTAGTAATGGATTCGATGTTGGATGCGAGTGCGTAGTCGCAATACATGGCTTTGGCAAGTGATTGTAAATCTGGGCCTTTTACATCAACGCCTACCGGGTTGATGCCATTGCGCTCCATATAATCCTGTATTTCTCTATAGGCGTTGTTGTTCCAAACAATAACCGCAATGCCGATGCCTTCCTGGCTGGCAACGATCAGCTCGTTCAGGGTAAATTGAAAACCACCATCACCTGCTATAGCCACTACGGCAGAATTCGGTTTGCCTAATTTTGCACCGATGGCCGCAGGCATCGCGTAGCCCAAGGTGCCATAACCTGTCGCTGAGTTAAACCATTTTCGTGGTGCCGGAGCGCGATGAACAAAATTGGCGTGATAAACAGGTTTGGTTGAATCGCCAACGATGATGGCCTCTGGCTGTGCTTCGGTAATTGCATAGAGCAGCTCATCATATTGCCTGGATGCATCGATGGCATTGTTTTTTAACGCGGCATTCAACGTATTTACAATGTTGTTTGCATTCTGTTTGGGAGTTGGTTTACCACGAGCTTTAATAGCGTTGCATAGCGACTCTAATGCCAGGGCTGCATCGCTGACCAGACAAAGTGTGGGTTGGGCGTTGTTCGAGAGCTGTTCAGGGTCGATATCTATTCGAATAAATTCGCCACCGGGTTCGATTGGACCCTTATCGTAAAAGTCGTAATCGGTTTCGCCCAGTTCGGTTCCAATTGCTATGCATAAATCGCATTGGGCAATGTGCGCGCGGAAGGCGTCTACTGTTTGCACTCCATCGAGTAGTAATGGATGATTTGGTGGCAGTAGCCCGCGAGCATTAATCGTAAGGCATGTCGGCGCACCAATCAGATCAACGAATGTGGTTAGTGGTGTTTGTGCTTCAATGCATCCCCCACCGGCAAGCACGACCGTTGATTGTGCTGCGACTATACGGTCGACGATGTGCTCCACTGTGTTTGGATCGGGTGCAGGCTTTGGTGGTAATAAAGGTGCTGCGGGTAGTGCTGTGCTCACCTGTACCGTCATAAGGTCAATGGGTATTTCTATATGAACTGGTCGCGCTCGACTGGATTTGAAAACGGCGAATGCCCGGGCCACTATCGCTGGAAGCTCTTCTGCGCTGAGTAAGGTATGGCTAAATGCCGATACACCGCTAACCAGTGCGCTTTGATTTTTCAGTTCATGTAAACGACCCATGCCTTGTCCTAACGTATGGGTTTTATTAACGCTTGATATCACCAGCATGGGAATTGAATCGGCGTAAGCTTGTCCCATAGGCGTGGTTATATTCGTCATACCTGGCCCCGTAATGCAAAAGCAGACGCCAATATTGCCTGTAGCTCGTGCATAGCCATCGGCCATAAAGCCTGCACCCTGCTCATGGCGTGGTGTGATATGTCGAATAGAAGATGTTTTCAGCCCACGATACAACTCAATGGTGTGTACACCCGGAATACCGAAAACCGTGTTGATTCCATAAAGCTCAAGTAGCGAGATTAGGTGCTCGCCAAGCGTATGTGTATTTGCTGACATAGTGTTAAGAAGTGAGTTACAGGGTGAAAATCTAATTAACGCTAACCAGTTTGCCGGGGTTCATAATGTTGTTCGGATCTATCGTCTTTTTTATGGCACCCATGAGGGCATAGGCGGCGCCATGCTCTTCTTCCATGTATTTCTTTTTACCTAAACCTACACCGTGTTCGCCGGTAACAGTGCCACCGAATTCTAAAGCGAGCTCGCTGACGGCTCCTGCCAGTGCTTTGGCCTTGTTCATTTCCTCCGCGTTATCTGGCTCAACAAGAATGAGTAGATGGAAATTGCCGTCACCGACATGGCCAACCAGCGGCGCAATCATGCCCGAATCGCTGATGAGTTTTCTGGTTCTGGCGATGCTTTCGGCCAGGGCGGATATAGGGACACAACAATCGGTAACCACGCCATCGCTACCGGGACGTAGGGCTTTGCCAGCATAGTATGCGTTGTGTCGTGCCTGCCATAAACGGTTGCGTTCTTCGGTTTTACTGGCCCATTTGAAATCTGAGCCATTGAATTCATCGCAGACAGAATTAAACATATCGATTTGTTCTGCAACCGATGCATCGGTGCCGTGAAACTCTAAAAAAAGATGGGGCATTTCAGGCATAGGCATATCAGGGTTATACAAATTCATGCCTTTCATTTGTAATTCATCGAGTAGCTCGATTCTGGCCATGGGTATGCCAAGTTGCATCGACATGATAACGGCATCAACCGCCTTCTCGACTGACTCGAAAACGCAGGTGGCTGCAGAGATGTTTTCAGGCTGTGCAAACAGACGTACTGTTAATTTTGTTATGATGCCAAGAGTGCCTTCAGAGCCAACGAACAGTCTCGTTAAGTCGTATCCTGCTGAGGATTTACGCGCTCTGGTACCTGTTTCAATTATTTGCCCATCGGGCAAAACCACTTCCAGCGCCAAAACGTTTTCCCGCATCGTTCCATAGCGAACCGTATTGGTGCCCGAGGCACGTGTTGCTGCCATACCTCCGATAGTCGCATCGGCTCCGGGGTCTACAGTAAACATGAGTCCGGTTGCACGCAGTGCTTCGTTAAGTTGTGTTCTGGTGACGCCTGGTTGTACCACCGCATCCCAGTCGTTCTCATGTATTTCAAGCACCTGGTTCATGCGGCTGGTATCGACACTGATACCACCATGGGTTGGAACCACATGACCTTCCAAAGAAGTACCGATACCATAGGGCACAACCGGGCAACCGTGTTTGGTGCATATTTTTAAAACCGCAGATACCTCTTCGGTGTTATCCGGGAATGCAACAGCGTCTGGTAGCATTGGCGTTGTGTAGGCTTCATCGTGGCTATGTGTTTCCAAAATGGAGCTGCCGGTGGAAAGGCGATCGCCTAAGAGTTTTTTTAAGTCTACGATGGCTGATTGAATATTATCTGTTGTCATAGTTTTTAATTACACCTGTTTAAAAAAACGGCAATGCTGGTCGTAGGCGTATGGGTTAGCGTTTAAAGTGTATGGGAGATTCACCTGTTTCTGACACCAGATGACAAGCCACCAAGTGTCCCGATTTTTTGGCCGTGAGTTCAGGTTGTGATTCTTCACAGGCAGGTTGTGCTGCCGGACAACGGCTTGAAAAGCGGCAACCGGGTGGTGGATTTATCGCATCTGGCATATCGCCCGGTATAAGGATACGTTTAAATTTTGATCGTCGATTCCGATCGACAGAGGGTACGGCTGATAACAAAGCTGCGGTATAAGGGTGCTGTGGATTGTTGAACAGGCTCAGACGATCGGCATATTCGACAATTTTTCCCATGTACATTACGGCAATGGTATCGCACATATGTTGCACCACACCAAGATCATGCGATATGAACAGGTAAGTCAGGTTACGGTCGGTTTGTAATTTTCTCAGAAGATTCAGAATTTGCGCTTGTACCGCAACATCAAGTGCAGAAACAGGTTCGTCGCAAATAATGAGTGCAGGTTCTGTGGCCAATGCTCTTGCTATGCCTATACGCTGACGTTGACCACCGGAAAATTGGTGTGGAAATAATTTTTTCTGCTCAGGTCGCAAACCGACCGCCTCAAATAATTCATCAACTATTCGGTCGTGGTCTTGACTGGTATTGGCATCGGAAGCACCGCTATTCTGTCGGTTAGATGATTTCAAACTTTCCAGCGGTTCACGGACAATGGCTTCAGCTTTTAAGCGCGGGTTCAAACTTGAGTACGGGTCTTGAAAAATAAACTGGAGTCCGGCTCTGGCTGTGCGCAGCTGTTCATCGTCTAGCGCGAGAAAGTCCTGGTTATTTAAATGCACGTGTCCGGCATGGGCGTTGACCAAACGTGCTACTGCCAGCGCAGCCGTTGTTTTACCGGAGCCGCTTTCACCAACCAATGCCAGTGTTTCGCCGCGTTTGATAGTGAAAGATATATCGTCGACTGCGTGCAGCCATTGTTTTTTTCGGAACAGGCCTCCGCGTTTTACTGGAAATCGTACGGTGAGATTCTCGACTTCTAGCAGCGTGTCGTGTTCATCCTGTGTTTGTCGGCTTTCCATCACACGCTCTCTGCATGCCAGCATGCTGAAAGCTGGGTATTTTCAAACTGTTTTTCTTTTGGGCGAGCTTGTACACATTGCTGGCCAACCAAATTGCATCGCGACGCGAACAGGCATGCGTTTTGGCCGAACTCGTTTAGTCCGGGCACAATGCCGCTGATTTCTGTGAGCTCAGGTCGCGAGTCGGTTAGGGTTGCCATAAGATGGGGTACGCAGCCAATGAGCCCTTTTGTGTAAGGGTGACGTGGGCGTGAAAGTACGTCGTCTACGTTGCCGTGTTCTACCATGCGTCCGGCGTACATAACAATCATGCGCTCGGCGATCTCTGCAACCACGCCCATATCGTGGGTGATCATGATAATGGCCGAGCCGGTTTGTGCTTGCAAATCTTCAAGTAGATCGAATATTTGCGCTTGTATTGTTACATCGAGTGCGGTTGTTGGCTCGTCGGCAATCAGTATGCGTGGTTTGCACGCTAGTGCCATAGCTATCATGACGCGCTGCCGTTGACCACCGGATAGTTGATGCGGATAACTTTTGGCGCGCCGCGCAGCATCTGGAATTCTCACAGAATTGAGCAACTCAACCGCTGTCGACCAGGCGGCCTTTCTGCCTAGCTTTTGATGTCGGCGCAACACTTCAGCAACTTGCTCTCCAATGGTAAACACCGGGTTTAAGGAGGTCATCGGTTCCTGGAAGATCATGGAGATATCGTTACCCCGAATTTCTCTTAGCCGTTCATCGCTTGCTTTGGTTATATCTTCACCATTGAACAGAATAGAGCCGCTTGCTACCCGTCCAATTTTCTCAGGCAGTAGTCCCATTATGGCAAGTGCCGTCATAGATTTCCCACAGCCAGACTCGCCTACAAAACTGAGCGTTTCGCCGGCATTTAATGAGAACGACAGGTCGTCGATAACGGGTGCCACGCCTGCGCGCGTGTCTAGTTCAATGCGTAAGTTCTCTACACTCAACAGCGCACTCATTATCGTTGCCTTAGCTTTGGGTTCAGCGCATCGTTTAATCCATCTCCAACCAACGATAAGCAAAGCACGGTAAAAAAGATGGCCAGGCCGGGAAAGGTGACGGTGTAACTGGCATCGAGGATGTATGGGCGATTTGAGCCGATGATTTGTCCCCAGCTAACAATGTTCGGGTCGGTCAGGCCAAGAAAGCTTAAGCCTGCTTCGAACAAAATAGCTGAACCAACCATAAGGGCCGCCTGAACAATAATAGGTGGCAGTGCATTGGGTAATATGACTTTAAACATGAGCTTTGCGTTTTTACTACCAGATGCTCGCGATGCGGTAACGTATTCAAGCTCACGGATGCGTAAAAATTCGGAACGCGTAATACGCGCAACGGCTGGCCAACTTACAGCCCCGATGGCAATCGTAATAATTGGCAAAGTGGGTCCGAACAAGGCCACGATGACCATAGAAAAAAGGAGTGTGGGTAGTACTTGAAAAAACTCTGTTAGGCGCATTAAAGCTTCTTCTACCCAGCCTCTGAAAAAACCGGCCATAGCACCAATACTCACGCCGATAAAAACGGTCATTAAGGCAGCGCTAAGCCCGACTAATAATGACACGCGCGTGCCATAGAGTATGCCAGCAAGAATATCTCTACCCAGATAGTCTGTGCCTAATAAAAATCCTTCTGCACCGGGTGGGGAGAACGGCGCCCACACCATATCGAACGGGTCGGTCTTATACACCATTGGCCCTACGATGCCGGTGATAATGATCAGAACAAGAAAGAACAACGCAACTGTTGCGGCGCGATTCTTTAAGAACATCCCGAGTGCATCCGCTGCCGGATGGCGGGCTTTGGTGGTGAGTTGCTCTGCGTTTATTCCAGCGTTCAGGTCTGCTTGCGTATCTGTGTTCTGCGCAAGGCCATCACTTCTCGAATCGTTTTTTAAATCGTTCATTAGTGGCCTCTGACTCTCGGGTCGACGAATCGAAGCGCTAAGTCGGTTAGCAGGTTACCGACGATGACGACCAGCGCCGAGAAAAACAGAATGCCTAAAATGGTTGGGGTGTCACGCGCAATAATGCTCTGTAGTGCCAAGGTGCCAAGCCCCGGCCAGCTAAACACGGTTTCCACGAGTACCGCTCCTGATACAACGGCTGAGAACTGTAAACCTGCCAAGGTGATTACCGGTGATAAAGAATTTTTTAACGCGTGTTTATAAATAATTTCTCGTGTCGATAAACCTTTCGACTTTGCCGTGCGAATATAGTCTGTTTGTAATACTTCCATCATTGTGGCGCGACACAGACGCGAGTAAAGCGCAATAAATATGGATGCCAGTGTGATCACCGGTAACACCATGTGGCGTAGCAGGTCTAAAAATTTGGCGATAGCGCCGCCTTCAACGGTAACATCCACCATACCGGCAACTGGAAATAACGGTATTTTTAAGCTGAAGGCGATTAACAATAATATGCCTGTCCAGAAAACCGGGGCCGAGTAGCCAAACAATGCAAACAATGTAACAAAATGCGAAACCCAACCTTCCTGGTTGCGTGCAGAATACACACCTAGCAGCACGCCGATAATCAATGCTAATAATTGAGCGGTGATTACCAGAATTAAAGTCGCAGGCAATTTTTCAAAAATGAGTTTGGTAACGGGCTGGTTATAGAAATACGAATACCCCAGATCGAAATGCAACACCTTGCCAACATAGTTGGAAAGCTGAGATAGAAACGGTTGATCAAGGCCGTAATCGGTGCGAATCTGCTCCAACACTTCTGCATCTGCTCCACCCATAGATTGTGCGATGGTGTCGGCAACGTCACCCGGTGCAAGGTGCATCATGGAGAAATTCAGAACCAGAACGGCGAGCAACAGTATTGCGGCCCAAAGTACCCGCTGCGCTACCGTGCTGATTAAGTTCATACCGAATCTCGCTCGTTGAAAGCAACGGGGCATAACCTGGAAAAGCAGGTTATGCCCGTGTTAATGCTAAAGCCAATGCTAATTTATTTGCCGGTTTAACTTGCTAGCTTACTGGCCAGCTGTTTCTATCGGCTAGTGTGTCATGGCTATTGCTTTAAGTAAACGCGATCCATTGGCGAGCTTGATGCCCAGATACCCAGTGGCGGATTACCAACCTTATTGTTATATACCGTGTGGTACGGCAAGGTGTTGGTGGTGTACAGAGGCAATTCGTCTGTGACAATTTTCTGGAATTCTGCGTAGAGCGCTGCACGTTTTTCTGTGTCCGTTTCCACGCCTGCCATTTCCATTAACTCATCGACACGATCATTTTTATAGCTTTGCGTATTCGACCAGATGACACCGGGTTTGATATTGGAACTCTGATACGTTCTGTGTACGCCGATAACGGGATCGCCCCAGTTGAACACCGTGTCCCAGGTCATGTCGAAGTCGTAGTTGCTAATGCGTTTTGCCCAACTGGGAAAGTCTGGTGAAGAACGCACGGTAACGTCTATACCGACTTTCTTAAGGGCGGCTTTGGTGTACTCGGCTTTTGGCTTCATTTCAGGCCAGCCAAAATCGATGTTTAATTTGAATCGCATGCCGTCGTCGCCTTTGGCATAGCCAGCGTCGTCAAGCAATTGATTCGCTTTGTCCAGATCGAATTCATAGTTTTCGACATCCGCGTTGTATAACGGGCTACCGGGATGGATGCCGGTGGATGCTTCATCAGCGATGCCAAGATGAATGGCATTAAGAATAAAATTACGGTCTATGGCGTAAGCAATAGCCTTGCGAACGTTGATGTCTGCCGTTTTGCCTGCGGCGGTATTAAAGGCTAACCAATCCAAAGGTCCGATTGCAGCATAACCTTCAGGAGTTGCGGTGAGTGAATCCACTTTTTGTAAGCGCTTTATGTCGCGTGCAACGACTTCGAACGTCGACATATGAATTTCACCGTTTTCCAAACCAATCGCTCTGGCCGAAGGGTCTTTGATAATCCGCATAACCAGTTTATCGAGATAAGGGCGTCCTTCCATGAAAAAGTCATCGAAGCGTTCCAGGATGATGTGCTCATCGCGTTTGAATTCCACGAGCTTAAAAGGACCGGAACCAACAACGTTTTCAGAATTTTGCGGATGGGCTTTAGGATCCTGGCCGTCACCGTAAACGTGCTTGGGAATAATGGGCATAAGCTGAGAAGACATTGCCAGCATAAGTGCCGGGTGCGGTTTGGACAGTTTCAGAATGGCGGTATGCGCATCGGGTGTTTGTACCTCGGTTACCGGTGCAAACATGGTTTTGAATGGATGATTTTCCTGAATGGTTTTTACCGAAAATGCAACGTCTTCCGAGGTGATGGGTTTGCCATCATGGAATACGGCGTTTTGAACCAGATTTAAAGTCACTGATAAGCCGTCGTCGGCTATTTCCCATGATTCTGCTAAGTAAGGTTGTGGAGTCCAGTCTTCGTCGTATCGTAGTGGTGCTGCGAACAACTGTGCACCGGGAGCGCCTGTTGCCGTGCCGGATTGAACCGCAGGGTTTAAGTGACGTGGTGTCTGGCCTAACGTAAAAACCAATGAGCCGCCTTTAGTCGGGGTGTCTTCAGCCCACAATGATGTGGCGGTGAGCGACGTGCTAATGAGTAAAGCGGTGGTGGTTGCAAATACCAGTTTTTTTAAAAATGCTTGCATGGTTATTCAATTCTCCAATGGCTGCTTCGCTTGCTGTCGATATTCTCTGTTCGTCTTGCTATTCTTGTTGAATCTTGAGTGTAACACTCGAACCTAGCCTTAAAAAGCGCTTTATAAATCGATATTGAGGTCGCCCATGACGATTGTGTATTCGGCAAAGAAAATACTGACAATGAACCCTGCGCGGCCTGTTGTGACCCATGTGGCTGTTAGGGACGGGCGCATATTGGGTGCAGGTTCGCTTGAAGAGTTATCCGGTTTTGGCGAGTTTACGCTCGATGAGCAGTTTGCCGATAAAGTCATTATGCCCGGGATGGTTGAAGGGCATTGCCATGCGGTAGAGGGCAAATGGTGGCGCTACGTTTATTGTGGCTTCCATGATCGAATGGATCCTCATGGGAAGGTTTGGTCGGGGTTGTCGTCAATTGACCATGTAGTGTCACGATTACAAGAAAAGGAAATCACGCTCAGCGATGCGACAACAGCGCTGACAGGTTGGGCGATTGACCCAATTTACTATGATAATAAGAAAATCACCCGTCACGATCTAGATCGTGTTTCAACAACGCGGGCTGTCGGCATTATGCACGCGTCTGGTCATATCATGAACGTGAACTCGAAAGCCCTGGAGTTGGCGGGCTACCTTCGCACGGGGATTACTCACGATGGTGTGCCGTTGGGTGATGATGGTTTGCCCACTGGTGAGTTGAAAGGCCCTGATGTGATGTACCCGGTTGGTCAGCATGCAGGCTTTGATGACAACATGCTTGAATTTGATGAAGCCGGTTTAATCGATTTTGCTCGCTTGTGCGTGCGCACTGGTGTGACCACTGCAACTGATCTGGCAGCGCGTCTTGAAGACTCCATTGTCGATATGGGTATACGGGTTACTGGTGCAGATGATTTTCCGGTTCGCATTATGTCTTTACGTTTTCATCATGGGCTCACGCCAGAGGAGCTTATTGAGCACGTGAAGCAATTGCAATTACGTTCAACAGAGCGGTTTCGCTTGGGTAAAATTAAAGTCATAGCAGATGGCTCCATACAAGGTTTCTCGGCACGACTCAACTGGCCTGGCTATTACAATGGTGCGCCGAACGGGCTTTGGTATATTGCGCCGGAGCAAATGCGCTCGATTTATGAAATGGCTTTGCGTGACGGTATTCAGGTTCACACACACACCAATGGCGATGAAGCAACCGATCTGGTTCTTGATACATTGGAAACAGCGCTTGCCAAGTACCCCAATCAGACTCACCGTTTTACGATTCAGCATGGCCAGCTAATAAACGCTGCGCAATATCGTCGTATGGCAAAGCTGAATATGTGTGTGAATCATTTTGCGAATCACCATTTCTATTGGGGGGATGAGCACTACAGACTTACCGTTGGGCCGGAGCGTGCAGAGCGGATGAACGCCTGTCGTACAGCCCTGGATAATGGTATACCGTTGGCGATACATTCCGACGCGCCAGTAACACCGTTAAGCCCATTGTTTACTGCCTGGTGTGCAGTAAATCGAACAACTGCATCGGGCCGCACGCAGGGTGAACACGAAAAAATCAGCGTGCAAGAAGCCTTGTATGCGATAACACTTGGTGCGGCTTATACATTGAATCTGGATAACGAAATTGGTTCGATTGAGTGTGGCAAGCATGCAGACTTTGCCATACTGGAAGATGACCCTACTAGTGTTGATCCAGATAAGCTCAAAGATATCGATGTTTGGGGTACGGTTCAGTCAGGTCGGGTATTTCCGGCGTCGCTTATTTAATGGATGCGCTTTATACATGAGCTTAAAGTTGAGCTTAACTGAGTGAGTCAAAAGACGCCGGAATTGCCGGTAACCATTATCGGTGGTTACCTTGGTTGCGGAAAAACCACGCTGGTTAATCATTTGCTGCGGCACGCTAACGGTTTGCGGCTGGCTATATTGGTTAATGATTTTGGCGACTTACCCATCGATGCCGATTTGATCGAGGCACAGGATGGTGACGTTATCAGCTTAAGTGGCGGTTGTATCTGCTGTAGCTACGGAGATGATCTGTCGTTATCGTTGCGAAAATTGCAATCTGCGAGTGTTAAGCCTGAACATATTCTTATAGAAGCCAGTGGTGTTGCTTTGCCGGGTGCAATCGGGAATTCGTTATCACTACTGCAGGACTATCGGCTGGACTGTATCGCGGTATTGGCTGATGCTTCCGCCATAATGCATCAAGCCAATGAAAAATACATTGGCGATACCGTGCTGCGGCAGCTTGCCGATGCCGATCTTTTAGTGCTGAATAAGCTGGACCTTACCACTCAAAAAAAACTGACAACTACCAGGGGTTGGCTTGCAGGTGTATCAGGTCACGCGCCGGTTGTAGAAGCGGTTCATGGGAAAATTGAAGCCGGTATTTTGTTTCATCAGGTTGCCGAATATAGAACGCTGGTAAACCCCAGTACCAGTATTTGTCCGCCTGGCAGAGCAGAGCTGAGTGAAGATGGCTGTGATGTAGACAAAGCTGACATTGCTCAAAAAATCTTACGCGACCATAATCATGCAAGTGAGTTGTTTGAATCAATGCATCTGCTAATCGGATGGAAGGTGGATGCCCACATTATTGCCGCAGAATTGGCCGATCAGAAAATGCGATTAATACGGGTAAAAGGGTTCGTCAGAAACCTTGATAATGAGCTGATGCTAATTCAAATAGTGGGTGCGCGGTGGTCTGTAACCGATGCGCCGTCAAATCTGCCGGAATCGACTCAGCCCGGTTTGGTGTTTATTGCAAAAGCCGGAGAGCTTAAAAATGAACAACTACGCAGAATATGTAAACGGCGCCATTGAGTTGGCCGTATCATATTGATCTTTAACGGAGATTTAATACATGGAAAAAATATGCAGCAGAACATAGGTCGTGGTTTTTTAGATAAATTGATGGGCTTTGCTCAGGATTTCATTGGTTCACATATGCGCCTGTTCTGGGCCTTATTCGGATTAGGCGCAGCGTTATGCGGCTTGTCCACGATAGCCAATGTGTGTGTGGGTTTAAATATCGCAGACGGTGGTAGCAGAAATTGCGGTAGCTTGACCGGTAACACTGACACGTTAAAAATGATCGTTGGGCTCATTATCATCTGCCTTTCGGTTTTCGTCTGGTTTTACGGGCGTAGGGTTTATATGTCAGAGCTGAAAGAAAAGCGTGCGATCAAGGAAGCTGATATTCAGACCCAGAAAGCCATTTACGAAGCAAGTAAAGTAACACCGCACGACCGCTCAATAGCCGGGAGAGTAGTTGAAGATCAAATTCCATTCTCACTACCTATAATAAATCCAAGCGAATTAACCAATCTGAAAGATCTTGTTGGTAAATTGCAAGACTATGCAAGTACATCGCTGAGTCGAAAACATCGTACCGAGGATGTTCTTTTGCACGATGGTAGTAAACAAACCATTTACACGTTGGGCACGACGCGATTTTCCACGTTTTTCGCGGTCGTGTCTGAACAGGGCTCGGTTTTGATGATTGATCGCAGTAAAAGTAAAATCCCTACAACTGGCAATGAGCATTTTGATTTTTTCGGTTCTGTTGGTTACGAGAATTTGTCTATCCGCGAAAAATTATTTAATGCGCCAAATTACCAAGAGTTATCCGTTAAGCAGTATAAAACCATTCCGGGATTTGCGGCGGAGAATATATACTTTACTGAAAGTGGTAAGCATGAAACCGCTGTTATGATTGGGCACCTTGCTATAGTTTCGCATGCCGCTATTGAAGCAATGCGGCAGAGCGCAGAAAATAAAAATGAAGAGTTGATTATCAAGGGGCCATCAGAATACCCAGACAATACTGCAATGACGGCAAAAGCGGTGCTGGCTATTGACTACATCAGAAGAAACTCAGGAATGTTCAAGCAGTATGACATCTGATCAACATAGCGATGAGTTCACTGGTAAACGTGGTGATATCATTCGTACTGAAAAAAACTACTCTGTACTCGTGTTCGGGTATGGCGATGTTGTGAAGAATAAATATAAAGTAGACATGCCTGCGCGAGTACAGGATGGCGTGGCCTATGTAGAATTAAAGGCCATTGCTAATTCAGACGATAAAGTACTGGAATGGGGGTCTGATGCGTTAACGCAATTTATTGAAGATCAGTCAATAGCGACTTTCATTATTGCGACCACGCCGCAATCCCATAAGTTAATCATAGAGTATTTGCTTGCCACAGTAAGTAATCTAGAGGCCCGCATCATCGTAGAGAAACCGTTTCTGCCTTCGACCGCATTGTTCACTGATGTGTTCTCGAATAGGTTGAAGGCTAAATCTAACTTGACTTTTTACTGTATTGATCACTACATCGGAAAACCTGTTGTTGGTTGGTTGGGTGAAAATATTGCCGATTTGGTTAGTCATCATGGGAAGGTCACCGGAATCCGTTTTAGGTCGTTCGAGAAAAAATCATTTGGTAACCCCGATACCTTCAGTGCTGGTTATGCAATAGAGCATGGAGTCCATGCATTGCCGTGTTTCGAATCTATTCTGGGGCCGTTGGTTTCATCGGTCGATATGGTGGATATAGACAATACATCGGTAGAGTTTCATGAGCTTGAAGGGCTGGCTATCATTAATAAATTCGATTTTCATTTTTCCGTTGTTCCCAAGAGTAGAAGCGGTGGGTTGTTGGCACCCAGAATCAAATTGGCGATAGCTGGTGGGAAAATGCATGTAGCCGATGAAAAAACACTCACCATAATTTTTGAAGGTGGTGAGATGGTGTGTGGAATTAACAGCAATGCAATTAGTGTTAATGGCGTGAAACAGGATGTTGCTGGTCTCGATAAAGAGCGTGCATACAGTCGTATATTTAAATCTATCTTCGGTTCTGAAGTGGGTTCTGAGGTCGATTCTGAGTTCGATTCTGAAGTAGGAGTAAAGAGTTATGCGCCGCAATTGTTAAGGCCCGAAGATGCAATGAGATCCGTTGCTTTAATGGAAGCAGGAGTTGCGGATGCGCTATCGGACTCTAAAAACTAGTGTTTTACCAAAGTTAAGCGATAACGCTAAGTTTATTTTCGAAAAAACTTCGTTCTATCAAACATCACTTCCAGGTCTTCCATGCGCTTTTTCGTGTTCTTCCAATCATGTTCCTGAAGTTTGGCTAACAAAGCTTCCGTTATAAGCATGGTAGTAATGTTCGAATCCCAACTCGACGGTACAGAGATTCGATTACGAAAAATGACGCTGGCGTATTTTGCAATGGGCGACGTCCATTGATCGGTAAATAAAATAACCTTGGCTTTACGCTCGCTGGCCATCTGGGCTAATCGTAGCATTGAGTTTTCATATCGTCTTACGTCATACACCACGATAACATCGCCTTTTGATACTTCTAATAAATAGTGTGGCCAAGCGCTTGAGTTGGATGCAATTTGGGTTACATTGGTACGGGTGACTTGCAGGTGTAGAAAAAAGTAATCTGCAAGGGTGCGAGTGATTCGGCCTCCAACGACAAACACCCTTCGATTTTCATCAGACAACAACTTGCACGCACGATCAAACTCTTTCGGATCAACGTCACTTAAAAACTGGCGTATGTTATCGATAGCTGCCTTGGTAAAGCTATTTAATATGTGCTCATCTGGTGCGTTATGCACCCATTTGTCGCGCTTGGTTAGCGGGCTGGAAATGGTTTCATCAAGTTCCTCTCTTAATGTGCGTTGAAAGTCCGGAAAACCACTAAAGCCTAGCTTTTGAACCAAGCGAGCTACAGTGGGTGTGGATACATTTGCAGCTTCTGCCAGTGCCGTTATGCTGCCTAGTCCGCTTACGGGGTAGTTTTGCAGAATGACATCGCTGAGTTGTTTCTCCAAAGGGGTAAGGTTGTCAATCTCTTTCCTTAGTTTATCTGCAACCGTATTGCGTAACATTGATGTTCCTCTGTTGAAAAACACTTGCGTTGTAAAACTCTTGACACAAGCAACCGTTCTGAAGAATACTTTACAGCAACAAGAGCAGCAAATAGAAATATGACTAATTGCGCCGTCAACGTACACAATGCCAAAGGGACCCACCCAATCGTGCTGGTGTGCGAGCATGCCAGTGCATTAATCCCACCGTCATTTAATCAGTTAGGCCTTTCTGCCGAAGATGCTAAAAGCCATATCGCCTGGGACCCGGGGGCGCTTTTAATGGCTCGGTACTTGTCCAGTGCATTAAACGCTGTGTTAGTTGAAGGTACTGTTTCTCGACTTATATACGATCTAAACCGGCCTCCCGAGGCGGCATCTGCTATAGCTCAGTGTAGTGAGGATCGGACAGTGCCCGGAAACGTTGATCTAAGTGATGCTGAAATAAAGCATCGCATAGCAACTTACTATGAGCCTTTTAAACGAGCTTTGAGTAATGTCTTGTCGCAACATCCGGTTACGCCCGTTATTGTCACTATCCACAGTTTTACGCCAGTGTATAAAGGTAAAAAAAGATCAGTAGAGATTGGCATTCTTCACGATGAGGATGCGCGGCTGGCTGACGCTATTCTCGGTTGTGCTTCCGGCTTTAACATTCAGCGCAATAGCCCATACGGGCCAGAAGATGGTGTAACTCATACGTTGCAGCTCCATGCGCTACCCAATGGGTTACTTAATGTGATGGTTGAGGTAAGCAATACGTTAATTACAACAAATGAACAATGCGCCGCAATGGCTCAAGCCCTTCAAGCCTGGTTACTGGATGCGCTGACTTTGCTTGAGCCGAATTCACCGAGTAGAGCACGTCCATGAGATTTATGCGCGGGTTCATTAAGGTGGTCGATGCGTTTAACGCTGGCATCGGGCGTGTCATGGTTTATGGCATATTTGCCATGATGGCCATTTTACTATGGTCGATTATCAGTAAATTTGGCGATCAACCGTCGCTGTGGACGTTGGAAGCCGCACAGTTTGCCATGGTGGCCTACTTCATTTTAGGCGGCCCGTATGCCATTCAAATGGGTTCGCATGTGCGCATGGATTTGTTCTACGACAATTGGTCGGTTAAGCGTAAAGCCATCACCGATGCAATTATGGTTTTTTGTTTGCTGGTTTATCTGTTGGTGCTGCTTTGGGGTGGTATTAGCTCAACCGCTTATTCGTTAGGGTACTTCGGAAAGGATGCTGTCGGGTTTTTTGTCGGGCTGCTAACCGGTACGGAAGAAACTGGCACAATGGAACGAAGCCGCACCATCTGGCGACCGTACCTGTGGCCTATAAAAGCTGTGATTTGTGTTGGTGTTGTTCTGATGCTATTGCAGGCCTTGTCAGAACTTTTTAAAGATATCTTGCGCATAAAAGGCGAGCCTATCACTAACCGAAATAAGCCAGATGGACATGGCGGCACTCTAGGCAACACTTCAGCATCCGATGATTCGCGGGGCGTATCATGAGCTACGAAGTCATCGCGTTACTCATGTTTGCATCCATGATGCTGTTGTTGTTCTCAGGCCAGCGTGTGTTCGGTGCCATTGGTTTTGTTGCGGTTATTGCAGCATTGTTTTTGTGGGGCGAGCGTGGTGGTTTCGATATCGCGTTTGCCCAAACCATTAAGGTTATGCGTTGGTATCCGCTGCTCACTGTGCCCATGTTCGTGTTTATGGGTTACATCCTGTCTGAGAGCGGTATCGCTAACGATCTTTATCGTATGTTCCATGTATGGATGGGTGGTATTTCCGGCGGGCTGGCCATAGGGACTATCGGGCTGATGGTGCTTATTTCGGCCATGAACGGTTTGTCTGTCGCGGGTATGGCTATCGGTGCCACCATTGCGTTGCCGGAGTTGTTGCGAAGGGGGTACGACAAACGCATGGTCACCGGCGTGGTGCAGGCAGGTAGCTCCTTGGGGATTCTGGTGCCGCCCTCTGTGGTGCTTGTATTGTACGCCATGATTGCACGGCAGCCGGTAGGGCAACTATGGTTGGCTGGAATCTTACCGGGCTTGATGATGGCTGCCATGTTCGTTATTTATATCGCTATTCGTTGCAAGCTCAACCCGAAGCTCGGTCCGGTTTTGTCCGTTGAAGAACGCAGCATGCCAAAAGCCGAAAAATACAAGTTGCTGTTATCCGGTTTGCTGCCTCTGTTTATCTTCTTCGCCATGATGATTCCGTTTGTTAAAGGCTGGACATCGTTAGTGGAAAGCTCAGCGATTGGTGCGTGTGCAGCGTTTTGCGCAGCCGTGTTCAAACGACGAATGACGTGGAAAGTATTCGATACATCATTGAAAAACACACTGGGCATTACCTGTATGTTTATGTGGATCATTCTTGCTGCATTAACTTTTGGTGCCGTGTTCGATGGCTTGGGCGCTGTTAAAGCCATTGAAAGTCTGTTTACTGAAAAGCTGGGTTTATCACCTTGGATGATTCTGATTCTCATGCAGCTGAGTTTTATCGTCATGGGGACATTTTTGGACGATACCGCAATGTTGGTTATCGTTGCTCCATTGTATATACCGTTAGTAGGTGCATTGGGTTTCGACTTAATCTGGTATGGCGTGCTCTACACCATTACCACTCAGGTCGCCTACATGACACCACCTTTTGGTTACAACCTGTTTTTAATGCGCGCTATGTCACCACCGGAAATTGCGCTTGGAGATATTTATCGCTCCATTGTGCCGTTTGTGATGGTGATGGTTTTTGCGTTAACTCTGGTCATGGTGTTTCCACAAATCGCACTGTGGCTGCCTGAAACCGTTTATGGGAAATAAACGGTAGAACCGTTAATAGTTAGAGGGACAATCAATGACAGATCGACGCTCGTTTATTAAAAAGGCTGCTGTAGCTGGTACGGCCGCCACTATTACAGCGCCAGTAATTGCGCAATCCAAAATAAAGTGGAGGATGCAAACCTACGCAGGTACCGCATTAGCAGAGCACGTGGTTAAACCTGCAATTGACAAGTTCAATAAAATTGCTGGCGATCAAATGGAAATTGAACTTTTCTATGCAGATCAGTTGGTACCAACCGGGGAGTTGTTTCAGGCTATGCAGCGTGGAACGATCGATGCGGTGCAATCCGATGACGACTCTATGGCCTCACCAACGGAAGTGACCGTGTTCGGCGGGTATTTTCCGTTTGGTAGTCGTTACTCACTCGATGTACCTGTTTTGTTCAACCAATACGGGTTGAATGAAATTTGGGACGAAGAATATAAAAAGGTTGGCGTAAAGCATATTTCTGCTGGTGCATGGGATCCGTGTCACTTTGCGACAAAAGATCCTATTAATTCTCTGGCCGATCTTAAAGGAAAGCGCGTGTTTACTTTTCCAACTGCCGGTCGATTCCTGTCGCAGTTTGGTGTTGTACCCGTTACTTTGCCTTGGGAGGATATTGAAGTTGCGGTGCAAACCGGTGAGCTTGACGGTATTGCCTGGTCGGGAATAACCGAAGACTATACCGTTGGCTGGGCCGATGTGACTAACTACTTTCTCACCAACAATATCTCCGGTGCATGGATAGGTCACTTCTTTGCGAATAACGAACGCTGGGAAGAGTTGCCGGAAAATTTAAAAGAGTTGCTGACTGTTTGTATGGAACAGAGTCATTACTACCGTCAATGGTGGTATTGGGGTGGCGAGGCAGACTTACGTGTAAACGGTACCAAGATGCAGCTCACCACTATTCCAGATGAAGAGTGGGCGCAAGTTGAAAGCGCAGCGATTAGTTTCTGGGATGAAATAGCCAAAGAATCTGAAACCAAGGCGAAGGTGGTGGAGATTTTCCGCAAATACAACGACGATATGCAAAAAGCAGGGCGTCCATACCGCTACGGCTAGTCTGTC
The DNA here is from genome assembly GCA_937922945.1 of uncultured Granulosicoccaceae bacterium. GTDB lineage: Bacteria > Pseudomonadota > Gammaproteobacteria > Granulosicoccales > Granulosicoccaceae > Granulosicoccus. The sequence goes on along the minus strand of CAKZUP010000100.1, from coordinate 1,439 downwards.
AAGTTTAACGCCATAGCACAATGCACAGCCACTCCACTTTAGGTGGGGTGGCGTTTAAACTTCTGGAGTCAATGACATGAAAGGTCTTTTAGATCTTGCCGAGCTGAGTCAGGCAGCTGATGATGGGTTGATAGATACAGTGCTGGTGTGTCTTGTCGATATGCAGGGCAGGTTGCTGGGTAAACGATTTCATGTCTCCAATTTTCTGGAAAGTGCGCATGAAGAAACGCATTGTTGCGATTATCTTTTAGCAACCGATCTCGATATGTCTACCGTGGATGGCTATGCCGCCAGTAGTTGGGAAGCCGGCTATGGCGATTATGTGATGAAGCCGGATTTAACCACGCTGCGAGTGCTGCCCTGGTTGGAGGCGACGGCCTTAGTTCTATGCGACGTTATCGATCATCACACGCACAAACCCGTGCCGCACTCACCAAGACAAGTATTAAAGCAACAAATAGAAAAGCTGGCATCACTGGGTTTTAGTGCAAAAATGGCCACCGAGCTTGAGTTTTTCATTTTTCGTGAGTCGCTTGATCATCATAGACGAACACACTATATGGATCTCGAACCGTTAAGCGCTTACAACGAGGACTACCATATATTTCAAACGACAAAAGAAGAGTCGGTTATGCGGCGCTTGCGCAACTCGCTTTACGAGGCTGGTATTCCAGTTGAAAACAGTAAAGGTGAGGCTGAAACCGGTCAGGAAGAACTGAACATTAAATACGACGATGCGATAAAGTGCGCCGATCACCACTCTATAGCCAAGCACGCGACAAAAGAAATTGCATGGCAACAGGGACACTCCGCCACGTTTTTGCCTAAGTGGCACACCGACAAAGTCGGCAGCGCAAGCCATATACACGTATCGTTATGGAAAGACGGTGCTAATGCGTTTTATGATAAAAGCGGGCGCTTTGGTATGTCTTCGTTAATGGAGCATTTTGTGGCAGGCATGATCGCCCATGTTCACGAGTACACGGTGTTTCTGGCACCGTACATAAATTCGTATAAGCGTTTTAAAAAGGGCACGTTTGCACCGACAAAAACCGCTTGGTCGGTTGATAACAGAACCGCAGGGTTTCGTTTATGTGGCGAAGGAACCAATGGCGTTCGAATTGAATGTCGCATACCGGGTTCCGATGTCAATCCTTATCTTGCGCAAGCGGCGATAATCGCCGCTGGTATAAAAGGTATCGAAGATAAGCTTCCATTATCAGACCCGGCTGGCGGCGATCTTTACAACGATGATAGTGTTGGCGATATCCCCACAACACTCAGTGAAGCCACTGAACTGTTCGCAAATTCTGACATGCTAAAAAGTGCTATGGGTGAAGCTGTTGTTGCTCACTACCGGCGTTGCGCCGAGTGGGAACAAGAGTGCTTCGATAATGCGGTAACGCAATGGGAAGTTGCGCGTGGATTTGAACGGGCCT
>CAKZUP010000099.1 GCA_937922945.1 uncultured Granulosicoccaceae bacterium | reverse complement strand
GCGCTCACCGCGATGATGATGGTGGTGTTTTTTGATGCTGGCGTTAAACCCGGACCAGACATATTTCAGAACCATCCAGATTTTTTGTTTAGCCTGTTTGTCGCTCTGCTCATTATTAATATCCTTGTACTGCTCACCTTGTTGGTGTCAACACGATTTATTGCTCGCATGATTTACATACCAAATCGATTTTTAGGCGCAATGATCATGCTGCTCTCGTTTGTGGGTGTATATTCTATTCGTAACAGTTTGGTCGACTGCATTTTTGCGGTGTTATTCGGTTTTATCGGTCTGGTATTGCGCCGTCTGGATTGGCCGCTCGTGCCAATCGTGCTTGGCCTCGTGCTGGGGTCGATTATTACGCAACGATTAACCGCTGGCGCCGGTCAGATAAAAACAGCTGCGGATCTTGTTAATCGGCCAGTATCTGGGACGCTGTTCATAATAATTTGCGCGGTGATCTTCTATATCATCTGGCATTCTGTTAAAAAGACACGACGTATAGAAAGTTAATAGATATATCCAATTGGAGGAAGTTATGAAAAAGAGACTCATTGTTGCAGCGAGCATGCTAGCTGTGCTAAGCGGCTTTGTTGCGCCTGCACACGCAGAATACCCAACTTCGCCGGTGCAGTTTATTGTGCCGTGGCCACCGGGTGATTTTGAAGATATTCTGACGCGCATGATCGCTGAAAAAATGGAAGAGAAAACCGGGGTCTCTGCATCAGTTGTCAATAAGCCAGGTGGTGGCGATGGGCCGTTTCCCGGTGCACTCGAAGTCCTGAATGGCCCGACTGATGGTTCGGTAGTTGGTTCATTTGTAATTGGTGTGCCCGTTGTCGGGCCAGTGCTTGATATGGGCATTGAGGAAGATAGCTTTACTCCGGTGGGAATTTTTCTAACCTATCCGTTTGTACTCGCCGCCAGTGGTGATGCGCCTTATGGCAACATGGCAGAGCTCGCAGATCACGCTAAAGACAACGATGTGGTTCTCGGGCATTTCGGTGCTGGTCTTACGCCCACTCGCGCAACCATGGCCGCCGCAAGAAAACTCGACTTTGAATTCGCTGACGATTCAGCTTTTGACATGCTCGATTGCAACACCATTTCATCTGGCGATGCAGACGTTGTTAACACAACACTTGCGTTAATCGAGCCATGTTTGGACGATATTAAAATATTGGCCAACATTGGTTCAGAACCCATTGGAAAGCTCGATGGTGTTGAAACGCTTGCGGCGCAAGCCGGTATTAACGATATAGAATTGTGGAATGGCTTGTTCGTAAAGAAAGGTACATCGCAGGAAGTTATCGATGTATTGGCAGAGATCGCTAAAGAAACCATGATGGGCGATGAAGCGCAACAGCTCATGACCGAGACTGGTGCTCGAGTCTATTGGCAGGATGCTGCCGAGTCAGCTGCCCGAATTGAAGCTGACAGGGCAAAGAACGCGGAATTGGATGAGTAGCACGTCATAGAGAGTTCAATTGCCGATCAACTGTTATTAGACTTATCGTTACCAGTTGATCGGCTCTACTCATAATTAAGTGTTCTGGAGAGCGCCATAAAAACACATGAACCGTATTAAACTCGGCATTATTCAAGTTAATCACGACAAATCGGTTGAAGTGGGTGATGCGTTTCCTGATGATGCTCATCGCTTCAGGGATCTGTTTGATCAACAAGAGCAGCGCTATCGCTACCGTGTGTATATGACGATTGGTGGTGAACTGCCAGAAGACATACATGAGCAAGATGCCTACCTTATCACTGGAAGTCCACTCAGTGTGCTCGACGAGCATGTGTTTTCAGATGGGCTCTCAAACTTTATACAACGTTGCGATGCGCAGCTAAAGCCGCTGGTCGGTACTTGTTTTGGCCATCAGGCAATTGCTCTGGCACTCGGTGGAAAGGTTGAGCGCGCAGGTGTTGGCTACAATGTCGGCATAGAACACACGCGGTTTATTCAATCACGCTCTTGGATGCTTCCGCAGCGCAAGAGTTTACCTATGTATGTGTTCCACGAAGATCAAGTCACGCACATTCCTGATGGGTGCGATCTCCTTGGTTCCAGCGCCCAGTGTTCGATAGCCAGTTTTGCAAAAGGCAATCACATATTTACCACCCAGGCTCATCCTGAATTTACGCACCCGTTCATGAACTGTGTGTTAAATGCGATGGAGGCCAAGCTAGAGCCTGATACAGTAAGTCGTGCCAGAGCCAGTATGGAATTGCAGCATGAAGGCGCTGTGTTCGCTGAATGGTGTACTCGTTTTTTCCAGGAAAATCTTAATGAATAAAACTGGTCATGACGATGGCTACTTGAACCTGCTGAGCCACGATAGTTTTGCCAACGGTGTCCCGCATAGAACGTTTGATCGCTTAAGAAAAGAGGACCCTGTAAGCTGGACAGACGGAGACAATGAAACCAAAGGTTTTTGGAGCTTAACGCGATATGCGGATATCGCGCTGGCTAACCGCGACAGCCAAGTGTTTAGTTCGGCGCAAGGCATTCGTCTGGAAGATCAAAGCCATGAGGAATACCTTGCGCGTAAAACCTTTCAGGAAACCGACCCTCCAGAGCATGCCGACACCCGTCGCAGGGTTAATCCACAATTTGCTGCCCGACCCATTGCAGCGTATGAACCGGTTATCAGAACACTGGCTACTGATATCGTTGACAAGGCCATTGCACAATCTGAATTCGATGTGGTGGAGGCTATCGCCAAGCAACTCCCAATGATGATGCTCGGCCGCATACTCGGGCTGCCTGATGAAGACTTGCATTTTCTAGTTGAAAAAGGCGATGCACTCATTGGTAATTCCGACCCCGATTTCACCTCCACCGTTATAGATAAAATGGATACCAGCGCGTATCGAATGATGCCGTTTCGAAGCCCTGCCGGGATGGACTTATACGATTACGCTGCAAATGTTATGGCTGGTAACGTAAAGCTGGATAAGACAGGTGTGCTAGCGCAAGTACTTAATGCTGAAGAGAGTCTGGATGAGCTGGAGTTTAAAAATTTCTTCTGCTTGTTAGTTGCTGCCGGTAACGATACCACACGGTACTCAATCGCTATGGCGTTGTACTTACTAAGCCAGCATCCAGAGCTAATAACTCGGCTTAAAAGCGGTGACTGCTGGGATACCTGTGCAGATGAGTTCATTCGGCTTGCATCGCCTACCATGCACTTCCGGCGAACGGCAACCCGAGATTATCAGCTTCATGACAAGCTCATTCGCGAAGGTGATAAGGTGTTGTTATGGTTTGTATCCGGTAGTCGTGATGAGGCCGTTTTCAACAATCCGCACCTGCCTGTACTGGATAGAAAACCCAATCGGCATCTGGCGTTTGGTCAGGGTGGTCCGCATGTTTGTTTGGGAAGGTATTTGGCAAAGCTCGAAGTACAAGTTGTGTTGCAGGAATTAGTCAGGCGCATAACGGTCATTGAAGCGCTGGAAGAACCTGAATGGACGCGTTCGAATTTTATATGTGGCGTTAAACGCTTAACAGTCAAAGTCGCTTGATAATGTGATTACAGAATCTTCCATGCACCGCACTCGCGCCCTTTTTTGCGATCTGCTCAATCTCCCACGAGGCAAGTACATACCGCCCGATGTAGCCAGTCGAGGCTCTATTGGTTTTGCCAGAGCCGCATACGCCGTGTCATACGATCGCGATTTATTACCAGTCCCTGGTTGTGGTGTTCACAGTGGCTTGCCCGATATGGAGCTCAAGCTCGATGAGGAGCGACGCGTGGCCTGGCAGGTTGCAACCGAAATTGCTTTGGGCGATATTCAGGTAGACGGTAAACCGTTCGACTTATGTGCTCGTTCACAATTGAAACGAGCTGTGAGTCAATGGCAATCGATTGGGCTGACACCAAAAATCGGGCTGGAAACTGAAGCATTTATTTTTCAACGTGATAGCGATGGCGTATGGCGCCCTTACGACACACCGGGTGCTTTTGTTTACGGCACCGGTGCTGAAAACGACCCACGCGGATTAATCGATGAGATTTGGGAAACCGCCTACGCTTGTGGTATTCCGCTTGAAAGTGCAAATGGTGAATACGATAACGGTCAGGTTGAACTGACGCTTCGCTTTGATGATGCCCTGAAAGCCTGCGATGATGCATTCCTAATGCGGGTTATGGCCAGAGAACTGGCATTGAAAAAAGGCTTATTGTTGTCTTTCATGCCAAAGCCTATCCCCGATCGAGGTGGCTCAGGACTGCACGTTAATTTTAGTTTTACTGATACTGAAGGTAATAACGTTATTGCACCCGACGGAGCGCTATCGCCTGTAGCCAAGCATTGTATGGCGGGCCTGCTACATCATCATCAAGGACTCGCAGGGTTACTTGCCACAACCGTTAATAGCTATGATCGACTCAGTGCGGGCAGCATGGCTGGCTACTGGGCCAACTGGGCTGAAGATCACCGAATGGTGACTGTTCGGTGTTCATCGGGCTCTGCAAGCAGTGCGCGGCTGGAGCATCGTATGGCAGACTGTTCTACAAATCCGTATCAGGCTGTGGCATCCGTGCTGCAGGCAGCTCTTCTTGGTGTAGAGGGAACATTGAAGCTGCAACCGGCTGAAGATTTGGATGGTCTGGAGCATGTGCGCGCAACGCGACATGTTCCGTCAAATCTGGATAAGGCGTTGGATGCATTGGATAAAGACGTTGTGCTGCGGCGTGCTGTGGGTGAGGCGTATTGTGATGCACTTATTTATATCAAGCGCGATGAAGCAGACCGATTGATCGGGAAAAGCGTTGATGATGTGCGAGATTTTTATCTGCCCTTTATTTAGCGTTATTCAAGTACTGTTTTATTTTAGGTTTTAACGTTCTATATTCAGCGATCTGATTTTTTGGTTTTGTTAGTGCGGTTTTCCGTTAGGCGCCACACCAATAACCCAAGGATTATTCCCCAAAACGCGCCACTGATACCAAGCAAGGTCATTCCGCTGGCGGTTAACAGAAACGTTAAGGCCGGTGCTTCTGGCTGGTTGTGATTGACGAACGCTGCTGATAGCGACGCAACCAAAGCCGGAATTAGCGCCAACCCCGCTACTGTGGGTATAAGCCCATCCGGCGCGATACTGGCCAATTGTGTGATTGGTTCTGCGGCAAATGCCAAGGCAACATAGGCAATTCCACACACAATGGCGGCCCAGTAACGTTGATTCTTATGCTTGCCTGCGTCTTCACCGCACATCATGGCGGCTGTAATGGCAGACATGTTTACTGGTACCGACCCGAATGGGGCGACCAGAAAACTTGCGATGCCTGTCGCTCTTAACAGCGGAGGGCGGTTGACTTTAAAGCCATTGAGTTCCAGTACCGCAAAGCCTGGAATATTCTGACCAGCCATTGTCACAAGATATAACGGAATTGCTATGGATATAAACGCTTGTGTGGTAAAAACCGGCGTAACGAATTCCAGTTGAGGCATCCATCTTTCTCCAATTCGCATACCCAGCTCAGCACTCAGTTCGTTTTTATTTAAGTACACACTGAGTACCACAACGAAACTGATCACGGCCAATGGCATAGCAGCCAGCTTGTGCCATAGCATGCCAATAAGCCATGCTGCAACAATGGGTAATACCAGCAATGGAATGACCCCTAATGTTTGTGCTGGTGCTAAACAGAGCTTTAGTAGAACTCCGGCCAGTAAAGCATTGGCTACAGGTTTTGGAATGCTGGCTATAGCGCGATTTAGTATTGGCAGCAAACCTGTCAGGATAATGAGTAACGCACAGCCTACAAATGCACCGATGGCTTCAGCAAATCCATGTGGCAACAGTGGCGCTGATGAGAGTAGAGCAGCACCTGGGGTTGACCAGGCTATAGCTGCGGGTGTACGAGTTTTCCAAGCCAGTGCGATACTGCACAACCCCATAGCAAGGCTTGCAAAAAAAAGTCCTGTGGCCGCTTGTGCAGAATTGGCGCCACTGGCGTTTAGGCCGGAAAGTACAATTGCGGATGAAGCAGCATAGCCCACAAACGCTGCCAGTAAGCCCATGCCAATGGCGTGTAAGGAGAGACTGCTTTGATCAGAGTGTATATAGTCGTGCATGTAGAGTGGGCGCTAACCCTGTTTATGCAAAGACCCTATTATGCATGCTGCTTTAGTGCGTATGTTGAGCAGGCGAGGTTTTATTCATTTGATTCAATTCCCACTTTGCCTGAACCACCCTGGTTAAGTGTTGCGGCACCTGCAGTGGTTAGTCGATTTGGTCTGCTTAAATAACGACACTTAAGAAGTGTAGGTGTAGAACGACTAACTCACGGTATGAATACGCTCAGTTGTTATCAGCGTAGTGCCGAACCGGCCCAGCCCAATACCGTCTGACACCAACCGAGATGCAAAAAAGCGCGGGAAAAACAAATAGATTGCGACCACCAAGCGACCAATATCCTGCGGTAATCAGGAATGACATTATGGCGAACGCCAGCATGTAACGCTTATCGGTCGCGCTTAATGCCGGTAAATTACTGTCGTGCATTACACCTTCAGATGTGCGTGCTGCGGTATCGTGTTTCGCGATGCGCTTCTTTGCTCGAGCGCGTAGACGACGACTTTTTGAGCTGCGAGTCATGGGGAGTATCCAGTTGACTAGTGTTATTAGCCAAGCTACGCAGCAAGTAAAAGGCCAAGACACTGGATGGAATGGACGCCACGTTATGCACGAAGTGCTAATTAGCGCGCATTGTTCAAGATTTTCACAAGTTCGCAATCGCGCTCCGCAATCGAATAGCCCGCATGCTTTTAATAACGCATAGATGGCCCGCCAATAAATCCATCAGAGGCGAAGGCTGTTGACTGCCTGGCAATAAGGACGACGAAAACCAATGCACAAAAGCGTTTGAATGGGAGCATATGAGTTCTCTTGGGGCTTTGTTGAGTACTTAGAACGTATAGTTCAGTATCACGCCAGCAAACGAATTATTTTTACTCCCCCTATCCGTTATTGGGCTATCCGCCGCATCTCCCTGCAGCGTATTAAAAGCCGCGATGCCCGTCATTGACCATTTTGCATTAATGGTTCGAACGGCAACCAGCGCAAACTGAGTGCTTTCTATGCCGCCTTTGGCTTGAAAAGAACTCAGATTTGTCGAGGCATTGGCAGCGTCTACACCATAAAAGGAGTTTGTGTAGTTGTCATCTGCGTAGTTCAGTGATACTGATGGAATAAATCGCAGGTTCTCGGCGACAGGCATAACGAGTCCAATCGAACTTTTTATGTGGGTTCCACCATGGCCATCGCCAATGTCCGTAACCACAGCGATATCACCGATAATGATAGCGTTACTTTGCAAGCCAAG
>CAKZUP010000098.1 GCA_937922945.1 uncultured Granulosicoccaceae bacterium | reverse complement strand
GGGCGCGGTAGAGCTGCCATCGGGCACAGAGATGGTAATGCCAGGTGATAACGTGAAAATCACGGTAACGCTGATTAACCCAATTGCGATGGAAGACGGCTTACGTTTCGCTATCCGAGAAGGTGGCCGAACCGTTGGTGCTGGCGTTGTTGCTAAAATTCTTGAGTGATTCTGAGTAATTAATATGGCCTCCAGTCAAACAATACGTATTCGTCTGAAAGCATTCGATCACCGTTTAATCGATCGTTCTGCCAAAGAGATTCTGGAAACTGCCAAGCGCACTGGCGCTCGGGTATTGGGACCAATCCCATTGCCGAGCAAGAAAGAGCGTTTTACGGTTCTGATTTCTCCGCATGTAAACAAAGATGCGCGTGATCAGTATGAGCTTCGTACACACAAGCGCCTGATGGATATCGTTGACCCGACTGAAAAAACAGTTGACGCGTTAATGAAATTAGATTTGGCTGCAGGTGTTGATGTTCAGATTAAACTGAACTAATGCCAACGCGTTGAGCTTGTAAAAAGTAATACCTTTAAAGCCCGCTTCTGCGGGCTTTTTTGATCCTATTCAACTCGCAGTCATTGTCCATAGGCTGCCAAGGTTTCCAGCTATCGAGCCTAATTTTGTCGATTAACTCTTGCAGTCTTCGGATTGTTTGAGTACGATGCTCTGCAACCGGTTGCAAAATGACAGCAGCCGAGCGTTTGAACCGCATTTTTGATGCTTTGATTGATTTGGAAGACTGCCGAGTGCATAACTTCGCGTTAAATCACATGTCTGTCGCCAAGCTGACCTACCGTCAGTTGCTGAACGTTGCGAAACAGGTCGGGTGCAGCTCGGTTGAGGTGCGAACTGATTTGTCCGAGCCGTTGTTTGGTGATCTGAGCGCGCCCGAAGCGGGGCAGGTTGCTCGTGCTGCTGGCGTGAATCTAATCGCGGTAGCAGAAGTCAGCGCCTTTAACGACTTGTCTGGCGATAAGCTTGCCGAAGCACAAAAACTGATTCAAATAGCATCTGAATGTGGTGCACAGGGTATAGCGCTGATTCCACGTTGTGATGGAAAAGGCATTGGAAAAGCCGAGCGGCAGGCGAATCTTCGCGCTGCGTTGGTGGAGTTGAAACCACTATTGGCTGAATATAACGTCATCGGATTTATCGAGCCGCTCGGATTTGAACAGGCATCGCTTCGGAGTAAAACCGAGGCGGTTGAGGCCATTGAGTTCGTTGATGGAGCTGATCACTTCAAGTTGGTGCACGATACCTTCCATCATTATTTAACAGGCTCTGGCTGTATCCATGCTCAGTACACTGGCATCGTGCATGTTTCTGGCGTGACTGATAGAAAGGTCTCAGTAAACGCCCTTCTCGATGGGCACCGCGGATTCGTGCACGCTGACGATCGACTTAATAATATCGAACAACTCAAAGCGCTCAAAGAGGCTGGCTACAATGGTCCTGTGTCAATGGAAGCGTTTGCTGAAGAAGTTCATGTTTTAACCGACCCGACAACTGAACTTGTCAGGTCATTTGATTACATCGCATCCTCTCTTGAGGCAACCGCTGCCTGAAGGGTTGAGCGATGAACTAGAAGCCCATTTGGGCACCGGTAGAAGGATAGGTAAACTGAACCGGACACGACACTTTGGAGAAACGAAAGATGATGAAAAAAACCTTAATGGCGGCCGGATTTTCCGTGCTGATGTCAACAGCAGCTACAGCTGAAACTGTTGGCGTATCTATCTACTTATTCGATGACGTGTGGACCACCGTTATGCGAACCGGTTTAACTGACCATGCAGATACACTCGACGGTGTTGATGTTCAGGTGGAAGATGCACTTGATGATGTTGCGCGTCAGCTTGATCAAATCAACAATTTCATTGCATCTGGTGTAGATGCAATTGTGGTACAGCCCGTTGATACTTCAGCCACGCAAGCCATGAGCGATGCTGCCGAGGAAGCCGGTATTCCATTGGTTTATGTTAACCGTCAACCGATTAACCTTGATACTTTGCCCGACAACCAAGCGTTTGTTGCATCAAATGAAATTGAAAGCGGCACTTTGTCAGCGTTTGAGGCGTGCAAAATGTTACGCGCTGCCGGTAAGGGCGGTGGTGCAAAGGGCTACATCGTCATGGGACAACTGTCTAACCAGGCGGCGGTTCAACGTACAAAAGACGTTGAAGATGTTATCGGCATGGACATGTGTAACTTCATCGAAATCATCGATAAGCAAACCTCTAACTGGCAGCGTGATCAAGCACAAGATTTAGTCACTAACTGGATTTCTTCGGGTGAAGAATTCGATGTTATTTTTGCAAACAACGACGAAAGTGCCATCGGCGCTATTCAGGCGATGAAAGCTGCTGATATCAGCATGGACGATGTGGTTGTTGTTGGTGTAGATGCCACACAAGATGCGCTCCTGTCTATGCAGGCGGGCGATCTGGACGCAACTGTATTCCAGGACGCTGCAGGCCAAGGTGCAGGCTCATTGGATACCGCACTACGCCTGGCTCGTGGTGAAGAGGTTGATCGTGCTGTTTTCATCCCGTTCAAGCTGGTAACACCTGCGAATATGGATGAGTATCTCGACAAGAACTAAGTTCTTTAAACGGCTTGTTTATCCAACCGATAACAATAGGGTTGGTTAACGGCCAATGCAGTGCAGACCGGCGCTTCGTGCCGGTCTGTTACCACTCTTCTTATATTCAACAATGCGGCAACCCACGTTGCGCACGAGAAGCGAGCCTGAATTTTTATCGGTCTTGTTTCACTTATCTGGTTTTAACAATCTTGTTTCATTGGTCTGTTTGGGCGGACTGATTTAATTGGTAAAGGTGATTGATGGCTAACAAACCTTCCGGTACGGGCGGGCTCGAACATAAGAAAAAATGGACATGGCCTACCGAGCTGAACATTTTTATTGCGCTTGTTCTTATCATTCTGCTTTTCGAAGCGCTCGGACAATTACTGCCCTATATGAAAGGGCAAAGCATGTTGTTCGACTTTAATCTCAAGCGCGACGACACCATATTAAATATGGCCAGAATAAAAATTATTATTCTGCAAGTCGCCATCATCGGCATTATTGCGCTGGGTGTCACGCAAGTCATCATACTCGGTGGTATCGATTTGTCTTCTGGTCCGCTTGTCGCCGCAACGGCAATGATCGCCATGTCTTTTGCGCAAACCGAGCTGGTTAACGGTAATCCCAATCCGAAGGCGGTGTACGGGAGCTGGGCGATGGACTTGCCCACCATTGTGCCGGTGATTAT
>CAKZUP010000097.1 GCA_937922945.1 uncultured Granulosicoccaceae bacterium | reverse complement strand
AATGTGCTCACTTGGTTCACTGCAAACATTTTGCTGTATCAAACCGATGCCATTACCCATAACTACTATTTGTACAACCCGGTAGGTTCTGAAAAACTGTATTTCTTGCCATGGGACTACGACGGCACTTTCCATCCGGATGCAGTACTCACCAACAGCTATGACACCGATGCATTGTCCAAGCGACTTTACTATGGCTATGCACGAGCTGCGAATAGCGAATTCACCGCGCAATTTTTAAAAATGCCAGGTATACACGAGCAGATCGTTGCGGTTGCAGATGAACTGCGCAACACCTATCTAACCGATGCGAATATAACAGAACGCGCGGCACGCTACTCGGCGGTTATTGATCCTTTTCTTTCTCGATCTCCCGATCTTGATTTCAACCCCAGATACAACATTAACGGATCAGCCGATTTCGCAAGCTACGTATCCAGTATTCACAATGCACTGAAAAATGATTATCAGATACCCATGCCTCCGGAATTGGAAGACCCAACGGTAACTGATGACACAGTGGTATTTGAATGGACGCCCGCTTTCGATGTAACCAGAACCAATGAGATGAGCTACGATCTAGAAATATCCAGTAGCCCGGACTTTGATGCAGACAGTATTCTGCTTAGTATTGAAGGCATTGAAGATGACGCTGAGCTTATTACTCATACAGTCGATACCAGCGTTCTACCTTCTGGTACGCTGTACGGCAGGCTCACAGCCCGAGGTGATACCGACCCGATCAATATCTGGCAGGTTGCCAGCAATGTGCTAAATGAAGACGATGGTCCAAGGTTTGGTGTGGTCGAATTTGAAGTGCCGTAGTCAATGGGCGGTTAAGCAGAACAGCCACCGCTGGTAAACGAAAAAACCACTCTATATAGGGTGGTTTTTTTTGGAATACAATTACTGCAATCGCTAGCTGTGTAACAGTGCCGGATAAGCACAGGCAAGTTCAAACTAGCAGATGGCATCGGCACTACGCTGCCTTGTCAGATTTAATCAGCGATGAGAGCTCTTCACAAACCAAAGGATACATGGTTTTAAGGCCATTGAGGACGTCGGTATAGCCAACCATGTTTTCCGAGCGTGCCATCGCTTCAATTTTCCCACACAGTTGAGATAGCTCAATAGCGCCAACATTAGCGCTACTACTTTTCAACGTGTGAGACGCATGTGTAATCCGGTCGATATCTTCTACTTCATCAGATTCGATCAATTGCTCCATTAATACCAGCGATGATTCAAGATACGTGTTGATAATTTTTACGAACAGATCTGGTTGAGAACTCGTGGCTAAGGATCTCAATGTATCAAGCACAGACTCATCCAAAACTGACTGGGTTTGCATAGCTTCTATAGGGTCTGAGCTAACAAAGCCATTACTATCATCAGCTGATACATTATGCCCTCGATCATTCTCAGCTTTTGTATAGGTTGCCCGACCTTCAGAACAGTAACTGTACGTCGTTTGAACCGCGTTCGCCAACTGATCAGGCGTGAACGGCTTACTCAAATATTCATCTGCACCAGCTTCGATACATTTATCTCGATCACCCTGTAATGCGTTAGCAGTTAGGCTAACAATGGGAAGGCGCTTGTTTTTCGCTACTCCGTTCTTTGCTTCCGCCTCGCGTATCACTGCCATGGCCTTATAACCATCCATAACAGGCATCCGCATGTCCATTAACACTAAATCATACGATTCGGACTTTAGCGCTTCTAGGCCTTCCAAACCATTTCCAGCCGTACCAATCTGTTGATACCCAAGCGTCTCCAACATTCCCACAGCAACCGCTTGATTAACTGGATTATCCTCCACAACCAAAATACGCATTTCATGATTTGCTCTATTGGCCTCGGTGGGATTCGACGTTAACTTCTTGTTAACGTAGTCACACTCTTGCTTGGCCATTAAACAATTGTATAAATCGGCCTGTCTTACAGGCTTTCGAATGGCGTGATCAATACCAATTTCCTTGTATTTTTCTTCCTGTTCTATGTCATCAATGGAACTAAACAAGACTAATCGGGTACTGGCTATTTTTTCGTCTGCCTTTATAAGCCGAGCCAATCTAATGCCATCCATTTCAGGCATGTGATAGTCCAGAATAACCTGCGTGTATGGTTTTCCAGATTTTGCTGCACCGCTTAACGCATCCAACGCCTGCCTGGCCGATAAAACACAATCGTGGCTAATTTGCCAAGCAGCCAAGTGATGCGACACAATCTCAAGATTTGTTGCATTGTCGTCAACGACTAACACGTGCATAGTATTCATGTTCGCAATGGCGCGAATCTCGTTGTTCATTCTGGAATCTTCTGCCAGTTTGACAAGAAGATCAAACGTGAAGGTCGACCCCTCTCCACTAACGCTCTGTACTTCCAGTTGACCTCCCATCAATTCAACAATTCTTTGTGAAATGGTCAGACCAAGACCAGTACCACCGTACTTGCGAGTTGTTGAGCTGTCAGCTTGGGTAAAGGATTCAAACACTTTTGCAACTTGTGTATGTGACATACCGATACCAGAGTCACGGACCTCAAACTTTAACCTTACATTTCTATCTACTGTGTCAAGCACTTCGACCCCAACATACACCTCACCGGTTTCGGTGAACTTCAGCGCGTTACCTAAAATATTGGATAAAACTTGTCGTAGTCGAGTGGAATCCGAGACCACCATTGATGGCATGTTCTGCGGAATGAAACACGTCAATTCCAGCTTTTTCTCAGCCGCGCGCGCAGCAAAAAGTTCAGCAGTATCTTCGATCAAATCTCGTAGATCGAATTCTGATTCATCAAGCGTTAAACGCCCTGCTTCGATTTTCGAAAAGTCCAGTATATCGTTAATGATATCCAGCAGCGATTCTCCAGATAGTTTAACCGTCTCTGCAAAACGTCGCTGTTGCTCGCTCATTTTAGTACCGAGAAGAAGTTCGTTCATTCCAAGTACACCATTCATAGGGGTTCTAATTTCATGGCTCATGGTGGCAAGAAATTCACTTTTCGACTTGCTCGCTTTCTCGGCCTTTTCCGCGAGTAACTGCGAGGTTTTTAATGCCTTGGACAACTCTTTCGTTCTAGAAGAAACCGTATCTTCTAACACTCTTTGCT
The DNA here is from genome assembly GCA_937922945.1 of uncultured Granulosicoccaceae bacterium. Taxonomy (GTDB): domain Bacteria; phylum Pseudomonadota; class Gammaproteobacteria; order Granulosicoccales; family Granulosicoccaceae; genus Granulosicoccus. Next base: position 19,292 of record CAKZUP010000097.1, on the reverse strand, counting down.
GGTTTTCAACCTCCGCTCTGGTTCTACTGAGTTGTTCTACCATTTCGTTGAACATAGTACCCAGTGCCGCAATTTCATCTCGAGATTTAATTTCAGGGATAGTGTTTAGCTCTCCACTGGCGATAGAGTGAGCGGCAACATGTAGACGTTTCAGTGGACTTGTAATCTTTCGTACAAACAGTCGACTGACTCCAATAGCCGCTAGCAGCAGTAAAAATACAGCCGGCAAAATACTAGCAAGGAAACCCCAGGTATGAGATGCTAAAAAGTGGGTATTTAGTCCAATTACGATATAGCCGATGACATCGGCACCATGGTCATCAGCTGTCTTAGTCGTACCATTAGCCTGATGCTCAGTGTGTTTTGAGTGCTCGTCGTACTCACTATTTTCTGCAGTTTCGGTATGCTCGTCATGCTTTGCGTGTTCATCATGGCCGCCATTTTCCGCAAGTTCATCATGCTCTGCGAGTTCCTCGTGTTCATCGTGATCGCCATGCGTCCCATGGTTTGCGTGCTCTCCATCCCAATGATCTTCAAAGCCTCGATGATCAAATACAGGCTGCCCCATCTCCCTGATTAGTTCGTTATCTCCAAATCGCCGCGCATCCCCGACCACAAACGTCCCAGCATCACGAACACGATTGAAAAACACTGCGTGCATGTCAGCACCTGAGTCATACGTGTTTTCATGGCCACTATCAGCATGGTTATCGTGATCACTGGCATGATCACTCCTTTGATGGCCTTCACTACTTTTATGCACAAGCAAGTTTCCATCAACATCATAAAACGCGGCATGAGTTATCTTAGAATCGTTTGCCAACGAATCAATCGCGTGCTCCAAACCAACTCGATCAAGATTCAACATTTGGCTTTCAGATAACTCAGCCAGAACGTTCAGTATGCTTTGCCCGTGATAGGTTAGCTCATCACTGGTTTTAGACCTATAGTAGAACGCACTTGTCGCCACCATAATCAATACAGTTAGCGCAATCAATGACGCAATGAGTAAGTTAAATTTTAATGCCAGGCCGCCAACTCTCTGGCCTCGATCGGTAGGAGCATTCATAATGATTTCGCTGTACTGTAGCCAAATAACATGTTATTGGTGCATAAACAAGATACAGGGAATTAACATGCATTTTGAAGTATGACTTGTTTAAACCATTAACGGGTAAAACGTGGATTGGTTAAACGGATAGCGAATAAACTATGACTTGGTTTACACAAATAGCTTCGACACCATCGCGAAGGTTCATCATTACGCGTAGTTCGATAGTGTTGCAAATAGTCGATGGTTTTTATGTTGCTACAGTAAGCAGTGTACGGGCTGTTTGCGTGCGGCCAGAACAGCCGCAAATGGCGCGAAAACAGTAGTGAGCTAACGAATAAAAAACTTTACGCGGCACATCGCAAGAAAAATCAGATGTAACCTTCACCAGTGTTAGCTGAAATATCAACTTTTATACGTAACGTATCAGATTTGGTTAGTGGTCTATTACATGCAAACAGACGGGTAAGGCAGAGAATCGAATCCGGGCGCTAATTCGCTTAACTTAATCCAATCGCCTGAAACCGACGCTGAGCCCATACGTTCTGCACACTCTCTGTCAATCCATACATTACCCATGATGCCGTCAGCGTTTAGTGCCACCCAGCGATACTCTCCAATATCAGTACGTTCGAACACATAGCCTCGTTCAGCACTGCTATTTTTCAATGTAACAACCAGTGATTGATCCTGCTCATCGCAAGGATGATCAACCCCATCAAACTCTGGGGCATTTGACATCAATTGATCCCAATCACCGGAAACAGATGCCCCACCCAGGTTTGCCGCACACACTTTATTGATTCGGATACTGCCCAGGTTACCGCTGGACGATTGAGTAACCCAACGCATCTCATCTTTATCTGTTCTGGCAAAGACATAGCCCGAACTATCGTCTGTGGAAGTCGCTTTGTTTTCAGAAGCTTTGTTTTCAGAAGCTGTGTTTTCAGAAGCTGTGTTTTCCGATTCGCAGGGGCTTTGGATCTGGTCAAAATCCGGCGCTATTTCTATTAGCCTGAACCAGTCACCCGAATCTTTTACACCACCGTTTTGCGAGGCACAAGCATCATCAATTCGAACACTTGCCACGTTGCCGTTTGCATTTCTCGCGATCCAACGCAGTTCATTTTTATCGGTGCGACTAAAAACATAACCAACATCGGCCGACTGTGTCTCTGGTGGTTGTTGTGCTACTTGCTCTTCACAAGGGCTAGTGATTGAATCGATTCCGGGCGCAAAATTAACCAGATCTTCCCACGTACCAGACAAGTCAACGCCACCCAATGTGTCTGCACACGCCTGATCAATCCACACGTTCCCTAGCTGCCCGTTAACATCATAATCAACCCATCGAAGCTCGTTCGAATCGGTTCGCTGAAATACACCAGGTACTGAGCTTTTATCAAAACCAGCGACAACAGGTGGTGTGGTATTTTGTTCTGCATCGGTATTGCCAGCGTCGATGTTGCTGGTAATAATCTCACCTTCGTTTCCAAGGCGAAGAGAGAACTGATCGGGAACAGAACCATCAATCGCTTTGAAGTAACACTGCGCTGTGTTTTGTTCGAAGTCACAAAATAGAGCACCGTGAGTCGCCCCTTGAGTGGCCGTGTAAATTGAAGCCCACCAGTCGCCTCCTCGGCTTTGCTCTCGAATAGAATGACCACCAAGGCCAGATACAAACATGAACGACTGGCCGGGCTTTATCGTCATGTCGCTATTGCGATGCACCACGCGTTGGCTTTCAAAATTGCCCAATAAATGTGTTCGCGAATAAGCATGCTCGTGAGCAACAGCCACGATCGCACCGGCATTCATACACTCGTGATACACATTCCAACCGGTGCTGTTACTTTTCGTACCTGTCTGCAGATTGGTCATGTTCTTATGCCAGGAACAAATACGCCACTTACTACTGGAGCCTGAAAATTTATCGTTAATGTATTGGTCGTAGTTATCTCTGGGCGACACGCCTTCTATTCCATTTATACCAGGCGCGACTTGCACAATTTCGATATTTCGAAACTGACAATGCGCTTTTATCCCGGGGTTGTCAGAACAACTAAGCTCGCCAGCACGGTCGATGCGTTGTGTTATGAAGTTGGAATACGCAGACCATTCATCATCATCATGATTGCCCACCACCGATAGCACGGGAAAATCAGCACCCAATGCGTTGGTCAGATTGTTTTCCCAGGCACTCGATGTTCCAGGGTCGTAACCGAAGTCTCCCTGAAGTAATAACAGGTCTGTGCCTTCATTGGCGATCATGGCTAAAACAGCCTTAGCGTTCTCATTGGTTCCTTGATCGCCTGTGAAAGCGACTTTGGTTCCGGCATTAACCATCGAGCTGGTAGAAAGGAAAAACAACGAGAGGATGGCGGCTTGTGACAACCGCGAGAATGTACGAGTACGGATCAACTGGAAACTCCTGAAGTGATGCGTTCTGATTCGATCAATAATAGCCCAGATTAGCGGCTTGATCTTCTAACAGCGCAATTCATGCCAACACTTAATGTTCAGTTGAATCAGCGATACAGCGGTTGTTATCACTTATGCAATTGGGGATAAAGTGGGTGTTTCAATACCAGTAGGGTACCGGTATTTGTACTCTATTCATTTTCTATTCATCCCATCCCCTCCGCCATAAGCGTACGGCGGAGAAGAATGGCATAAGGCGCACGGCCTAATTGACTATAGCGAATCTATCCAGTCGCCGATGAGATCAACAGCAACCTCGTCAACCACATGTGTGGACACTGGGGGCATACGACCACCGTCCAGCATTCGCATACGCTGCCATAGCACGCTGCGCTCTTTACTACCTCGTGCAATGATTCTTGGTTCAACAATATCGAAGCTACCCGACTGCGGCGCGACATCGATTGCATTCATGGCATCAGCACCCACTTCGTATCTGAAATCCAGACTCGTGGGAGCCGTTCCACCCGGCTGATGACAAGAGCTGCAGTTTACATCGAGATAGGCTCGCACACGCTGCTCAGCCCCGGCGGTATTATCACTCAGTGGAGGCAACACCTGATACTGATCGGTACTACCGATATCGACATTAAACAGATCGATATTGTTGTAACTGCGCATTTGATTATCAGTTGCTGCGGCGTAGTTGAACGTTGAATTCATCTGACGCGTTTCCAGACCCAGCAAAAAGCTTGACGCTTGTGTGTGGCAAGCCAGGCAATCGGACCGACTCGGATAGTCGTATTGCTGCACGCGTGTGCTGCCATCGTTAAGCGCAACTGAGAGCTGTTCGCTCTGACGATCTCTGACGATACTGGCATCGGTTTGCGCACTGTTCCAGCGATAGGTAAAACCCTGCCAACCCTGTTGCGTGTGATACATCACCCGAGTCTCCAGGCGACGACGGCTACTCGGTGCGTTTTGCACAAGATCGATTTCAAAATGCTTAACCGATACGGAGCCAACCGGGAACGTCCAATCGTTGTCGGTGAAGTCTATTTTCGACCCGTCAGGAACGCCAATCCAACGGCGCTTTACGGTTCCATCAGACCAGAATGGATGACTTGGCGTGTACTCGATTAAACCGCTAGCGGTTGTTAAGGAATCAAGGTCGCTAAACAAACCGGTTTGCGATAACGAATCGGGGAACGCTGCACTTGATGAGCTTTCGACAAACTTGAACAAACCACCATAGCGGGATACCACGAGTAATTCGCCATCGCTGGTTTCACCAAAACTGGTGGGGCCATCGATTGTGCCTATGTCTTCTGAACCGGTTACGCTAGTACCATTCCAGTTAAGCGCGGTAACAATCCCGTTGTAGAAATCCGAGAATATGTACCGACCTTTCAAGGATGCCACCGCACCACGATAAACGTAGCCGCCAATTACTGATTTACCTTCCGCGTTTGCATACTGGTGCACCGGAAACGTAAAAGCTGATTCGGGCAGCGTATTTAATTCAGGCTTGTTGATGTTGTTGCCCTCATATACACGCCAGCCATAGTTGCCGCCTGATTTAACAACATTGACCTCTTCAAAACCTTCCTGCCCGACATCGCCCAACCACATCTCACCGGTTTCTCGATCGAAAGAGAATCGCCAGGGGTTCCTGAACCCGTAGGCAAAAATTTCTCCCCTGACATTGTCTTCACCAACAAACGGATTTGACGGGGGTATGCTGTACCCAAGCGAACTGTTCTGCGGGTGTACATCGATTCTCAATACACTGGCAAGCAGTGTGCTACGGTCTTGTCCGTTGTTGTGCGGGTCACCACCATCACCACCATCACCAAGAGCGATGTATAAATAGTTATCGGGCCCAAATGCAATCATGCCTCCATTGTGGCTTTCATACGGCTGATCGACTTGCAGAATGATTTTCGCTTGAGCTGTGTCTAGTGTGTCGGTGGCTGCATCCCACGGAAAGCGGGTAATGATTGAACGGTTGGTATCGATTTCTGTGTAGTAAATGTAAACAAAACGGTTCGAGGTAAAGTTCGGGTCGAACGCCATACCCAGTAAACCCTGCTCACCGCTGACGCTCGCTATTCTCGACGAGTAGTCCAAAATTTCTTTGACATCGGTGGTAGCCGGATTATTGTCGAACACTTTAATCCTGCCCTTTTGCTCAACTACGACCAGCCGGTTCTCACCCGGCACATCATCAACCAGCAGCGCCTCCTGAAATTGCAGATTTGGATAGGCGTTGACCAACTCATAGCTACCCAACTGTTCGCCTTCAATTGGCAGATTCAAGCTGGCGAGCGATGAGCGAGTTGTTAAGCCAAATGCCCCGGTATCGCCTGTGGTGGTATTGCCTCCACTTGTGCCCGGCGCAGCAACACTTGTGTCATTTGTAGTGTCGCCATCTGAGGCCGTGTCAGCCTCACCTGCGGTGGATGAGCCTGCCGTGGTGACGGAGGTACTATCGCTGGAACCAGTATCACCAGTGGCACCACCTTCATCTGTCGTGGCAACGGTGGTTGTGCCGCCTGTATTGCTGTCCGCGGTAACTGGGTTGCTGTCAGAACCGCCGCTGCACGCGACCATAAAGAGCGGCAGCAGCACACATAGAATTCTGGATGTATTTTTAGACATAAATAAGGGTTCGAAAATCGCTGTGTCAGGGTAGATCGTGCTACTGGGTTTAATCGTCGTCCCTGAAAATTTGGATGAAATAGTGTCAAGAATGCTGAATAGTACGAATATAATGCGCCAGCAGATTTAACGGGTGTGAAACTTCATTATATGTGACCCATTTACCTTTTTGTAACAGCATCGACACACTGGTAAATAGCGCCAGCGCCGGAAATCGAATCTGGCCATTCTGAACACCGATTCTGTTCATTGAAGTTGCGGATTCAGGTTTTGCGTTGAACGGCCGCATCTCTGGCCAAAATTTCGGCCAATTTCGCTTCATCGATGTTTTGACCCCGCAGATAATGAATCAAATAATCGATTCGATCATCACCCCAGAATATTTGTCCATCGACAACGAAACTGGGAACACCAAACACGCCTTGCTCTACAGCGCTGTTGGTCGTATCTATCAGATCTTGCTTCACAGCGGGCGTGACTACGGCTTGCAAGATTGCGTCGGCGTTTAGTTTGCAGGTTGCCGCAACTTGCGACACCACAGCGGTATCGGTGATATCCAGGCCCTTCTCCCACGCCGCTTGCATTAACGCCACTGCAAAGGCTAAACGCTGCTGATCATTTTCTATTGAAGTACATGCCCGCAAACCCAATAAAGGATTAAACGGATGTTGCGGCGGGCTTTCAACAACCAATTGGTATTGCATAGCACGACGCATGACGTCGCGAAAAGTATAGTCGCGCTTTGCCGGAATTTCGGCAGGCCCCATATTGCCATGCGCCTTTAATAAACCCGCAAAGAGTATTGGCTTTGCCACAAGCTTACGCTCTGTTACTTCCAATATTCGATGAAGCTGTGTAGACGCCAACCAGGCAAACGGGCTGATAGGATCAAAGTAGAAGGTGATGTCACCGGATTTCATGATGGCATGATTCAGTTTATATCGATGCTGACATTGTATGACTTCGCGCCTAAAAAGACCGAAGACTTCACTACATAACTAACGAAGTCAGTGCCAGTAAAGTCATCGAATGGAATATAAATTACCCGTTTGGATTGTACCGGCTGACCAACACACTTACCCGACGCTCCAACGATAGGGTCTTCCGGGATAATCAGGCTACCTACTTCAAAACGAAGATCACCGCTTTTGGGATACTGCTCTATGAAAATATCAAAATGGCGACTTGAGCAGTCTCGTTTCCAATAACCAAATTCACCGATAACTTGTTCAGCGTTTTTCGATAGCCTGGTTTCTTTGGTAACAATTGGATTGCTGGCACAAGCGCTAATGGACAGTACCAAGCCAGGAAGGGCAATCTGACGGACCCAGTTCATTTGACACTCCAGATCGGAAATTCTGCATACCGTATTGAGAATACACTTGCGCTAAACAAACCAGCGTGCGAGCCATTGGCGAAAAACTTAACTGGCTGTTGTACTCACAGCCATGAGAACGCAATTGGTACCACGTTTGTAGCTCACAGGCTTTCGTAAAACGAGTTACAAAATATCAACTAATCCATCGGGAAACAATGCTATCTCGCCACGTTTGCACTCTTTTACCGAAAACCAGCGCGCAACGCTCTCGCTTCCACTATCTTCGGAAAAAACCATTCGTTCTTCGCTATAAAGGCGCTCGTCGAGCAAACCAACACTGGTACACAGAATATATTCGTGGCCAATATTGCCTTCGTGCTCATACAAGTTTTCAAACATACGCCAGGAACCACCAATATCAATATCGGTTCCAAGCTCTTCCTGAAACTCTCGGCGAAGCGCAACTTCACGGGTTTCACCAAACTCAACCTGGCCACCCAACGGGCGAATGCCTTTAACGTCACCGGCATCGTTATACACTTCGGCTGCAAGGAGTCGGCCCTTGTGCATGGCCAGACCAATCACTTTTACTAAAATGGTTTGATTAGGACGCCAGACGGTCACGGTTCAATAAGATTAGCGCTTAAGAGTAGAAAGTATCAGTAGGAAAAAAATGGCAAGCGATGGTATGTACAAACCATCGCCTGCTGTTCTTTTATCTGCAATTCGGTTTAGAAACAGTTAATGAGTTAACCCCGATTGCAATGGTGAAGTTACTTGGGCAGAGAACCCTGAACGCCTTCCACATAGTAGTCCATTCCCAACAATACTCCATCGTCGAGTATCTCACCTTCGGCAACCACTTCTTCACCCGCTTGATTATTGATTGGTCCTTGAAACGGGTGGATGGAGCCATCGATGATACCTTCTTTAATGACTTCGGCAGCCGCTTTCACATCCTCAGAAACTGCAGGCCCATACTCAGCAAATCCGACCAAGCCTGAATCGATTCCGTGCCAAACATCCACAGACTCCCACGTGCCATCCATCACAGCTTTGGTACGATCGATGTAGTACTGATTCCAATCATCGATTATGGAGGTCAGTTGTGCATCGGGCGCGAAGGCTGACATATCGGACGCTTGACCAAAACCAATGACGCCCCGCTCTTGTGCAATCTGCAGTGGCGCTGGAGAATCGGTGTGCTGTGTGATGATATCTGCACCCTGATCAATTAGTGTTTTTGCAGCATCACCTTCTTTGCCCGGGTCGTACCATGAGTTAACCCACACCACACGGACTTCGGCATCGGGATTAACCTTTCTCATTGCAATGGTGAACGCATTGATACCACGCACTACTTCAGGGATTGGAAACGATGCTATGTAGCCAATGATGTTCGACTTTGTCATCATGCCAGCCATGGTGCCGATAACAGCTCGGCCTTCATAAAAACGCGCTGAGTAGGTTGATACATTATCGGCACGCTTGTAGCCCGTCGCATGTTCGAACTTCACATCCGGAAACATTTTCGCCACTTTAATGGTCGGGTTCATGTAACCAAACGAGGTGGTGAAAATCAGATCGTTACCGTCAGCGGCAAGTTTTCGGATAACGCGTTCAGCGTCAGCGCCTTCTCCAACACTTTCCACAAAGGTGGTTTCTACTTTGTCGCCGAATTCAGCTTCAATCGCCAGACGACCAACGTCGTGCCGGTATGTCCAACCATGATCGCCAACCGGCCCAACGTAGACAAAACCTACTTTGGTTGGGTGATCATCGGCGAATGCAGACAGACTGCCTAGTGAAACGAGCGTGGCAGCAAGAACAACAACCGTTTTTCTAATACGGGTTGCTTTTAAGCTAGGTAGTGCAAACATCAATTTCTCCGATCTGTTTCAAAGTAGATTCCGCTAATCTACTCTATTTGATTGACTCTATGAACTGTGAACTGTCTTATTTCGTAGGATGGAACGCTTGTCCAATACTGGCCGGCGCGTTTTTGCGAATCCTGCCACGATCGCGCGAAATCAGTACAAGCACAATAATCGTTGCAATATAGGGTAGCATCGACATGAGCTGTGATGGAACATTAATACCGATTGCCTGCGCATGCAATTGAAGAATGGTGATTCCCCCAAAAAGATACGCACCAAACAGTAACCGACTTGGCTGCCAGGTTGCAAAAACCACCAGCGCCAACGCAATCCAGCCTCTGCCCGCACTCAGGTTCTCTGCCCACATTGGCGCATAAGCCATTGATAGATAACAGCCTGACAAACCCGCACAAGCGCCACCAAACAAAGTGGCAAGATATCGAACCAAGATAACGCGATACCCCAAGGCATGAGCAGCTTCCGGTGAGTCGCCCACCGCTCGAAGGATAAGCCCGGCTCGCGTGGATCTGAGAAAAAATGATACAGCTACTACCAGCAGAATCGAACCGTACACCATTAGATCGTGCTCAAACAGCAAAGTTCCAAGAACCGGAATATCCCGCAGTACGGGAATGGCATAGGTAGGTATACCCTCGTAAGCAACGCCAATAAGTGGTTGACCCAGTAATGCACTCAGACCAATACCGAACAGCGTCAGTGCCAACCCCGTGGCGACCTGAGACGAGCGTAAATGCAACGTGAGAAAAGCGAAAAGCAAAGATAACAACATACCCGAGAGCATCCCCGCAAGCACACCCAGTAGCGCACTACCAGATAGGTGCGCAACCGCAAAACCACCCACCGCTCCACCCAGCATCATGCCTTCCACACCCAGATTAAGAACACCTGACTTCTCCACCACGAGCTCACCGATAGCCGCATAAACCAGCGGTGTTGCCGCAGTAATGACGGAAAGACCAATCAGTACCAGCATGCTGTTATCGGCGCTCATGCGGCAACTCCGGTTCGACGCCAGACGAGGCGGTAGTGAATAAGCACGTCGGCTGCAAGCAGGAAAAACAGCAACATCCCTTGAAAGACTCCGGTGACCGCCACGGGCAAATTCAAACTGATTTGCGCAGACTCACCGCCTAGATAGGACAGGGCCATAACCAGACCGGCGAACACCACTCCCACGGGATGCAAGCGCCCGAGAAACGCAACAATAATTGCTGTAAAACCATAGCCTGGCGAAATGGTGGGCAATAACTGCCCGATGGGACCGGCCACTTCAAACAACCCGGCCAACCCTGCGCATGCACCACAATAGAGCAATGAAAACCAGATAAGCCGGTTCTGTGTAAACCCGGCATATTGACCCGCTCGCGGTGCCTGGCCGTTTACTTTCAACGCAAAACCCAACAGTGTTCGGGACAACAGAACCCATGTAACGACAACCAGCAACAGAGCCACCAAAGCACCGATATGCAAGCGGGTACCTTGCATAATATTTGGCAAGGTTGCGGCGGCGTGAAAAAGTCTGGACTCGGGAAAATTAAACCCGTCCGGATCGCGCAAGGGTCCGTGTACCAACAAACTCAGTAACAGCGCCGCGATATAGGTCAACATGAGACTGGTGAGTATTTCGTTGGCGTTGAAGCGGGTTCGCAGTAACGCTGGTATGGCAGCCCACAACATGCCACCTAATACCCCCGACAGCATCATCAAGGGCAACACGTACCACGCATCGACCTCATAAAAATACAATGCAACAGCACCACCGCAGATACCGCCAAGAATAAGCTGCCCTTCTGCACCAATGTTCCAGACGTTGGAACGATAACCAACCGAGAGCGCCACGGCGATCATGATTAAGGGTGCGGCCTTGACGCCCAGCTCGGACAAACCATAGACGCTACTCACCGGTTCGATAAAAAACGCATAAAACCCCTGGCCAACGGGAACGCCAAGCAACGCAAACAAAACCAGCCCAGCCAATACCGTTAAAAGCAACGCCAGTAACGGTGCAAGCAGGCCCATGAGTTTTGATGGTTGCTGTCTTGGTTGCAGTGAAATCATGCGACCGCTCCATCGGCTATGCTGCCACCACCCATGAGCACACCAACTTCTTGCACACTAACGCTGGTTGTTGAATAGGTGTTAGACAACCGGCCCGCACAGAGCGCAGCAATGCGATGACTGATCAACATCAGTTCATCGATATCCTGAGAGATAACCAGTACCGCCGCACCACGGCTGGCCATTTGCTGTAACGCTGTGTGAATCGCGGAGGCCGCTCCGGCATCGACACCCCACGTGGGTTGAGAGACAACAAACACCAATGGTTGTTGTTCTATTTCCCGCCCAACAATAAATTTTTGCAGATTACCGCCGGACAAACTCGATGCCACAGCACCGCTACCATTGCATTGCACATTAAATTGCTCTATGACTTTCTCGGCAAAGCGCGCACTCTTTTTAAGACTAAACAAACCAGCCGTGCGCATCGGAATACGATGGTGAGCTGTGAGAAAGGCATTTTCCACAAGCGACATACTTGGCACGGCTGCATGGCCCAGCCGCTCTTCGGGGACACAACATAGCCCCAACTCACGCCTTGCACCGGGCGCCAGGACACCAACACCCTCCCCGTTTATCGACACGCTATCAGCATCGGATGAACGATGTTCCCCTGAAATGACTTGTAACAATTCATCCTGACCGTTGCCTGCAACACCTGCGATACCAACAATCTCGCCAGCGTGCACCTGGAGCTCAATGTTGTGTAGCGGTACACCATGTTGCTCGCTGGTAGTACGCGACACGTTATTCAATTGCAAAAGCACCGAGTCTTCGATGGCGTGTTCCTGTCTTTGAGGAATAAGCAATTCATCGCCCATCATTAACGAGGCAAGCTCATGCGTTGAACGTTGCTGAGGGTCGGCAGTGGCTACGTGCTTTCCACCGCGCAAAATGGTGGCCTCGCTACAAAGTGCTTTTATTTCGTTAAGTTTATGGCTGATATAAAGAATAGCCACACCCTCGCTGGCAAGACGCTTAAGCGTCACGAACAGATCGTTCACTTCCTGGGGCGTCAGAACCGATGTTGGCTCATCCATGATTAATAACTTCGGCTCTTGCAGCAGACACCTGACAATTTCGATACGTTGTCGCTCACCCACCGACAATGTGTATACCTGACGATCAGGGTCCAGTGGCAATCCATAACGCTGCGATACATCAATGATGTTCTGTTTTAAATTTTGCGTAGCCGGCACCGCCATTCCAAGTGCAATATTTTCTAACACCGAAAGCGATTCAAACAATGAAAAATGCTGGAACACCAACGCAATGCCAAGCTCGCGTGCAACGGCTGGGCTGCTGATACTGACTCGCGCTCCTTGCCACTCCACATACCCCGAGTCGGCCTGAAGTAACCCGTATAGTATTTTTACCAAGGTGCTTTTGCCCGCGCCGTTCTCGCCCAGCAATGCATGAATTTGCCCCTGATGAATCATCAGATTAACGGCATCATTGGCCAGACAACCTGGATAGGCCTTGCTGATTTTGTGCATGGCGACCAGCGCAGTGCGCGGCTCGTCGGTTTGAATACTGCTCATAAATAATGGTGTTACTGTCGCGACAGGCCAGTGTACCGAATTTAGTGCGACAACCAAACACCGCTGTCCGGTGAGTTTGGCTACAATCGGGTTTTGGTTTGAAATTAACGCCTATGTCGTCTTCCGTACAGGCTTTTCGAGGTCGTTTTCTGCACTGTCTGGCCAACCCGGCAGAGGCAGCGCAAGAGGCGATGGCGTATTTCGAGGATGGCACCTTGCTGGTAGAGAACGGGCATGTCGTCTCGCTGAGTCACACCAGTAATACCGAGTTGCCAAGTGGCTGCGTGCTCCATGATTTCAGCGGTAAGTTTATTGTGCCAGGCTTTGTGGATACGCACGTGCATTACCCTCAAGTGGATGTGATTGCATCCTATGGCACGCAACTGCTCGAATGGCTGGAAACCTACACGTTCCCTGCCGAAGCCGCTTTCGAGAATCCTGAAACGGCCAACGACACAGCCAATTTTTTTCTCGATGAACTTATGCGCAACGGCACAACCACCGCTTTGGTGTTCGGTACAGTGCACAAAGAATCGGTTAATGCGTTTTTTACTCAGGCACAAAAAAGAAAACTGCGCATGATTTGCGGCAAAGTATTGATGGATCGAAACGCACCCGCTGCATTGTGTGACACTGCAGAAACGGGCTATGCTGATTCCAAAGCACTCATTAAACAATGGCATAACACCGAACGGTTAGGTTATGCGGTAACGCCGCGCTTCGCACCAACCAGCACAAACGAACAATTGGCAAAAGCCGGTGAGTTATTAACAGAATTTCCTGACGTCCACCTGCATACACATTTGAGCGAAAACATTGCCGAGTGCAATTGGGTGGCGTCATTGTTCCCAGAGCAACTCGATTACTTATCGGTTTACGAACACTTTGGCCTGCTGCGAAAACGCTCTGTTTTTGCCCATAGCATTCATCTGTCGCACAACGAATGGAGTCGCCTTGGCAAGGCTTGCGCGTCGGTTGCGCACTGCCCCACGTCCAATCTGTTTATTGGTAGCGGCCTGTTCGATATGCGAGCAGCACAACGGGCAAGCGTATTGGTGGGCCTTGGCACCGACGTTGGTGGCGGCGATTCGTATTCATTACTGAGAACGATAAACGAAGCGTATAAAATACAACAACTACAAGGCCATAGCCTTGCACCCGAACAGGCGTTCTACCTTGCAACGCTCGGCGGAGCCACAGCATTGGATTTACAATCCTATATTGGAAATTTCGAACCTGGAAAAGAAGCCGACTTCGTTGTCCTCGACACTCAGGCCACACCGGTTATAAGAAGACGATGCGCAGCTGCACACGATTGGCAATCGACGTTGTTTGCGCTAATGATGTTAGGTGACGACCGGTGTATTCAAGAAACTTTCATTATGGGTGAGCCTTCAAAATCGACCGGTGAACTCGACCGGTAAATTCAAATTGCGCAACTAATTCGAGTCTTTAACTATAACCCGTGTTGTGGCTATGCCTGTGTTCTTAACTATAAACAGGCAATTCGATATCGGCAAACAAGCGATCGCGTTCCACCCGACTACTGAGCTTTAACGCAGCCTCTACTCGTTCCGCATTCAGGTGCGGTGCGAATAATTCGATAAACGCGTACATATACGGGCGCAAGGTGCGGTTACGCCGCATGCCAATATGGGTAATACTGCTATCGAACAAGTGCGATGCTTCGAGTACTTTTAAATCCTGATCGACATTGGGCTCATAGGCCATCTTGGCAATGATTCCCACACCCAAGCCTGATCGTACATAGGTTTTAATGACATCAGCATCGGCCGCCGTGAGAACCACGTTGGGCTCTAGTGCTTTTGCCATGAACGCTTTATCGAGTTGAGATCGGCCGGTAAAGCCAAACACGTAGGTAATGATCGGAAAATTGGCTAATGCCTCAAGCGTCAAGCCATCGAGCTGACTAATTTTATATAGCGCATGATCAGGCGGAACAATGACCGCCCTGTTCCACTTTGAACATGGCAGCATAACCAATTCATTGTAGTGATGGGTTCCCTCTGTGGCTATGACAAAATCGACCTCACCTGCTTCAATCATGCTTGCCATTTGTGCAGGCGTACCTTGATGCAAATGAATATTAACGCGCGGATACTGCTCACCAAAAGCTTGAATAATCGCAGGCAGGACATAACGAGCCTGTGTGTGAGTCGTCGCCAGACGTAACTCACCCACGTTTGGATCGTTAAACTCGCGGCCAACGTTTTTAATGTCGTCGGTAGCCGCAAGAATGCGTTCGGCAATATCGATAATCGCTTTACCAGCGGATGTCTCGGAGACAATTTGCCTGCCGCTACGCACGAATAACTCCACACCGACTTCATCTTCAAGCAATTTTATTTGCTTGCTAACACCCGGCTGAGACGTATACAAAGAAGCCGCCGCCTCTGATACGTTTAATTGATTTTGACGCATCGCAACGATACATCTGATTTGTTGTAATTTCACTGTATCGTATGGCCGTGTTTAATTCAGGGTCGACTACCTATCACAACAACTATCTGTAAGACTGCTTTGCTCAATAGCTTGTTGGCAAACTTATCAATGAGCTTACCTAACTAACTTACTTGATTAACTTACTTGATTAACTTACTTTGATTAACTTAAATTGACTAAGTGGGTTAATAAAAAAATTACACACCTAAACGTTTCTGCAGAACTGTGCTGGTTGTGGTGTATTGCGTATATTGTTTTTGATCGGGTTCCAGATACTGCTTTATAGCACCTGCAGCCAGTGCGGTTTCATGAAAACCGCTGAGTATGAGCTTTTTCTTGCCAGGATAAGTATTGATATCGCCGACAGCATAAACGCCCTCAATTGTCGTTGCGAATGTTTCGACATTGACGCTAACCAAATTCTTTTCCAAAGCAAGGCCCCAGTCTTCTACAGGCCCAAGCTTTGGCGACAAACCAAAAAAAACAAGCAAGTGATCGAGCGCTATTTCCACTTCCGATTTTTCTTCATCGCGCATAACGCAATGCACGCCAATTAATTTTCCGTCTTGTTCGGACATTGCTTTAGCCGCACCAAACATCACGTTTATTTTTCCCTCATCGCGAAGGGTCATGAGTTTTTCAACTGAGTTTTCCGCTGCGCGAAATCGCTCTGTTCTGTTGATCAATGTCAGGCTTGCCGCTTTGTCGGCTAGCGCCAACGCCCAATCAACAGCGGAATCTCCACCACCAAGAACCACGATGTTTTTACCTTCATGGGCTAATGGATCACGCACGCGATAAAACATTTGCTCGCCGTCGTATTTATCGATTCCGTCAACACGCAGTTTAACCGGTGTAAAGGAACCTGCGCCGGCAGCTATGACCACCGCCTTACATTCAAACTCCAAACCCATTGATGTTGTTAAGGCAAAGGTCCCATCCGCATTTCTATGCAATGAATCAACGGTCTGGTTCAGGTGCAACGGCGCTTCGAACGGAGAAATTTGGTCCATTAGGAGATCAACGAGCTGTCGACCAGTACACATAGGCACAGCAGGTATATCGTAAATAGGCTTGTCAGGATAAAGCTCTATGCATTGTCCGCCAGCTGCCGGCAGCGCATCTACGACGACGCAGCTCAGTCCTTGCAAGCCTAGCTCAAAGACTTGAAAGAGCCCGATTGGGCCGGCTCCGACGATCACGACGTCTGTTTTGGTGGTCATACAATAGCTCGTTATTTTCTTGCGAGTATGGATTGTAGCATCGCCAAATACGGCTTCATGCCGGCTATTCAGGCTGTATGTCGATTTGAGGATAGTCCGAACCCAATCAGGGCCCCATAATTAGCGCAAAGCTTTCTTACCAGCGGTGCTGGACCAAGACCGTACCGGCCATTTTATTTGTATCAGGGCCATTCGCGCTGATGGACAAATCCCAACCTCGACCGAGGTTGAACAGAGAACTCAACGTATAACTGGTCAATGATGTATTAGCAATTCCGGCTGTATCGCTGAGCAATTCCGACGAAGACTCTAAGCGCAGCCGCGCACCCGGCCACACATCCCACATTGCGCCAATAGCTAAACCAGCATCGACACCTAACCGATTTAATTCGGCGGTTAGATACCCATAGACATTAATCTTGTTGCCAAACCCTTTGTTACGGCCGATACCACCGGCCACAAACGGCGACAAACAGGAATCACATCTTCGCAGAAAATGTTGAACGCCCATCGCCATACGCCAAGTCCACTTTTGTTCGCCAGCCAATTGCGTAACCGGTAGAGCCAGTTTTTCGATGCTGATGATATCCAGCTTTTTTAGTCGAGTGACACCTTTATTAAAAACCAGAGTGGTCTCGCCCAGTTTAAAGGTTGAATCTATAAGACTGCCAGTATTCCTATTCAACACATCATAAGCAAACGGTGCGAATACAAGTGACTGTCCGGCTATAGCTGATTTTTCGATATTAAAACCGAAGCCAATTTTTCTTGATCTGGGACCTGCGGCTGGTGGCGCAAAACGTTCCACGCTGACATCAGCAATCGTGTTGCTGACCTGGCTTACCGGAAGCTGTAATCTGGCAAGCAGAACTGGGGTTCGCCTTTTCCGCCAAGGTTCTTTCATCTGCGCGGATTGGCTCTGTATTTTATAGTCAACATATAACAGCAGAAAATCCAATAATGCCGAGGATGCAGAATCGGGTAACTGATGTGGTTCACGTGACAACACGTACCGGTTAGCTAATATTTTTTCCTCTTCACTTAATTGCTCGAAAGCTAAATGCACTTCACGCTGAACCGATGGCACAAACTGAATGGATTTTATTATCGAGCCCGGTTGCTTTGCGTCCATGTCGCTCAACTGATGAAATACCGAAACAGGTAAATACCACGGTTGGTGATCGAGCCCAAAATCGGTTTCAAACGCAATTTCCATAAGCCGAGCTAAATGAAAAGCACAATTGATTTTTAAGAAGTAGTACTTAAACAACGCATCTTTCAGCTCCCACAAATGGTACAAAATCATTTTCTGCTGAAACGGCGTCAGGTTAAGTTCATACGCCCACATGTCTCGAAACTCGGTAGCCGAATAAACATAGTCTTGCGCATAAAAACTCTGATCGGAAAAACTGGCGTTATAAGCACCAAATAAGCCTTTGAACACGTAGGCAAGCGTTCCTTCACCATCTGGTACGCTTGCGCCGAAGTTAACGCCGATATCCTGCAAGCCGCGCACGCCATTCCCGCCTTTTCGATTGACTTGCAGCAGCAAATGCCCGAATGCCGAGGCTGGATTACCAAAATAACCGCTTACCTGAATCAAGCTGATTCCGTCTAGATCATTAAGATCCGACCATTTGTCCAGCTCTATGCAATTGGGTTTAAACCACGTGCTGGCTAACTGCGGTAGTTGAGTCGATAGCCAAAGATACCGAGCAGGAAACTGGCAGGCCGCTGGCGTGTTGTTCAGTATTTGATTGGAACTGAAAGCCTGCAAGGTGGCATCGAGTTCAGCTTGTGGGTTTAGCGTTTCGCTGCCGGACAAGTAAAAGCCATCGCTTAAC
This sequence comes from uncultured Granulosicoccaceae bacterium, assembly GCA_937922945.1. Taxonomy (GTDB): domain Bacteria; phylum Pseudomonadota; class Gammaproteobacteria; order Granulosicoccales; family Granulosicoccaceae; genus Granulosicoccus. The sequence goes on along the minus strand of CAKZUP010000097.1, from coordinate 814 downwards.
ACGGTGGCTAAATCGCCACCCTCATTGTTCTTGCCAGCCTGTATCAGCTTTTTCCAAGTAAATGATTGAGCGAGTTGCCGAATGTTGGGCTCAGGTTCAATCTTTGCCTGCAGAGCAGTTGAATATAAAAAAAACGCCAGTAGCGGCAAACTGAAACGAAAACTTAGAGCGAAACCAGACAAGAACGATGACATATAAAGTTGGTGTAGTAAAAAACAAAGGCTCCGAAATGGAGCCTTTGCTACAAACTAGATGCTAGGTGTGTAGTTCAACACCTCATCTTCAATTTAGATAACACAACTTGCGCCATAAGATGCACTGACACGGCTCTCAAGTGTGTTGTACAACATTTCGGCATCGCCTGCACCTTGGTCTGCAATGGCATTAGCCAAATCGCCACGCAAATCGCTGATGATAGACGAACGCACTGCGCTGTCGCATCCGCGGAAATCGAGCATGGCGTGAAGGAACTCGCCTTCACCTACAGCCAGATCGCGCTCGATTGCCGGGTAGGTCTGCATGATAAACGCAGCGGTCTGAGCTTCACCATTCTTACAATTTGATTCAGAAGACAGGTTTGACAGGTGAGCCGTTGTTCCCAAGTCCCAGGTTACGTTACTGATGATCGCCAACAAACGATTGTTCTCAGAGTCTCCAGAAAAGACCATCGCACCAAGACCACATTCGGCATAGACGTCAGCAAATTCTCTGCTGTGAGCTGGTGTTGTTGTTAGCATTCCTAAAGCAACAACAGTTGCAGCAATTGATTTCAAGATCTTCATCGTTTTATTCCTGTAAAAATGATCGAAAGCAG
>CAKZUP010000096.1 GCA_937922945.1 uncultured Granulosicoccaceae bacterium | reverse complement strand
AGTAATGCATTTCTGCTGAGGTTACCGACACGACGCATATTAGTTGCTCATGGGTTCCGTGCTGTGAATCATCTCAATAATAGCAGCCGCTTCTCGATAGCCAGGTATTGCCGTGCCATTGTCAAGATAGATAAGCGGTGTACCACGCAACCCGACTTTACCGGCTAAATCGTAGTGCTCTTGAACCGGCGTTTCGCAACTCTCTTCCTGTATTGGTTCGCCCGCTTTCGCAGAGGTCATGGCTTGCTGCGGATTATCCGCACACCACACACTTTCCAGCGCTACCCGTGATTCGCTTTCGAGTCCTGCGCGAGGAAACATAAGGTATCTTACGTTTACGCCGCCGGTGAGTAATGTATCGATTTCGCTATGCAACAAACGGCAATAACCGCAGTTGATATCGGTGAAAACCGTGATGTTTCGATCGGACGCTGGCTCGGCTTTGTAAACAAGCATTTTTGACTCACCCAGGCTATTGATCAGTCCCATGTGAATGCCTGCCAAACGTGCCTCGGTAATGTCAATACCATGGTTCAAGTCGATAATGTTGCCCTGAAACAGTAGCGACAAATCCTCAGTGACATAGACAACCCGTGAGTCAGTAATTACTTCATATAAACCTTCGTACGGACCATCAGCAAGGGCATCGATAGACAAGGTTGGAAAGCGTTCGCGGAACCCTAAAAACACATTTCGTAGCGCTTCGTCTTCTGGTTCGTCGATAACGTTCGGTTGGTAGGAGGACGGCATAACCGACGCTTCATCATGCGCAACAGGCTCATCTGTAGAGACCGCTTCTTGAGTCGGTGCTTCGGCTGTGGCCATTTCTTCAGTTGCAGGTTGCGCGGTCTCGGTGTCAGCGACTTGCTCGACGGCTTCTTCCGCGGCAGCCACCTCTGCTTTTGCAGCGTCGGTTTTATTCGCAATTTCTGCTGTATCGGCCGCATACGCAGCCACCGGTGCAGCCAGAGGAGCGCCTATTAGTAATAACGGCAGCAGGAACGAAACGGATTTAACGCGTTGCTTAATCCGTTGATGAATGTCGTGCTTAACTCGGTACATGGAGGAACCCCGGATTTTGATACGATTTAGAGTACTGACAGTCATGGAAGTTTCAAATATACAGTCATAATTTCCGCAGTTAACGGTTTGTACGCAGAATCACCCTCTTGGATGATGCTTCGAGTGTAAATATTTAAGCCGTTCACGCGCCACATGGGTGTATATCTGAGTTGTCGACAGATCACTATGACCTAGCAATAGCTGAACCACCCTTAAATCTGCATCGTGATTAACAAGATGAGTCGCGAATGCATGTCTGAGCGTGTGTGGCGACAGGTGGGCATTTATACCTGCAGCTAACCCATGTGCCTTTATACGATGCCAAAAGCTCTGACGGGTCATCTCTCGGCCTCTGAGGGATAAAAACAATGTGCTGGTGGCACTTTTCATGAGATTATCCCGCGACTCGCGCATATAGCGCTTTACCCAGTCGCTAGCCGCCTCGCCCATAGGTACAAGCCGCTCTTTATTACCTTTACCCCAAACTCGAACAACGCCTTGCTGCAAGTTAACCTGATCGACTTGCAACGAAACCAGCTCTGTCACACGCAAACCGCAAGCGTACAACAACTCCAACATTGCTCTATCACGCAAACCAATGTCTGAGCTGATTACCGGTGCGTTCAATAATTTTCTGACTTCTGTTTCGCTTAATGTGGACGGTAACGGCCGGCCAATCGTGGGCGCATCGATCAGTAAGGTGGGGTCATCGGTGATGAAGCGTTCACGCACCAAAAAACCATAGAACCGACGCAAGGCCGACAACATACGAGCGGCACTTCGCGCACTGCCCCCGGAAGATACTCTGCTGCCCAAAAAAGCCATGACATCGGCACGATTGGCCTTTTTAAGACTGCCACCAACCGATTGCTGGTATAAACCGAATAATTTGATATCGGACTCGTACGCTGACACTGTGTGCTTGCTTAATCCGCGTTCTACGAGCAGCATATCGCTGAACTGTAAAAGCAATCGGCGAGCAGCCTGCTCGAGAACAGGTTGCTCTTCTTTGGTTGCGCTTTGCATAGACACATGGTACCAAACAACCACCTCAACTTCGCATATGCACTATGACAGATAGAAAATCAGACTCGGATAGCACGTTCGGGCTCAACAATGGAATGGACACTGATAACGATGCTGATCCCAACTCAATCAGTATCGAAAAAGCCCAACGAATTATTGCTTCTACTGTGCCGCGTGTGTCTGAAACAGAGGAGCTATCGATCGAACGAGCTCTAGGACGAGTACTGAGCGAAGACATGCTCGCGCCCATCGATGTCCCTTCGTTCAGAGCGTCTGCTATGGACGGCTATGCATTTCGTTTTGCAGAGCGAGAAAACGCGTTGCGCATTAGCGAAAACTCGCTGGCAGGACACCCGAGCAATGATTCAGCCAACGCCAACGAATGCCATCGCATCACCACAGGTGCTCGTGTGCCGGACTTTGCAGACACTGTTGTACAACAGGAAAACGTTGTGCTTAACGATAAACTGATCACCATTACGAAACAGCCGCCGATGGGTCACCATGTTAGAGCTATCGGATCCAATAGCGAAAAAGGCACGCTTCTTATGCAAAAGGGGCAACGCCTTGGCGCAGCCCAAATTGCCAGTCTGTGCGCACAGGGAATTCAATCGGTGCCTGTTCTGCGAAAAATACAGGTTGCGATGTTTTCCACTGGCGACGAATTGGTCAACGGCGGGCGTGTTCTTAGTCCAGGTAATATTTACGATGCTAATCGTGCCTTGCTAAGCTCATTACTCGACAGCCCCGGCATCGAAGTTATCGATGTGGGTATTGTCGATGACAGTGTTGATGCGTTACAAAACGCAATGCAACAATGCGCCAATGCAGATATCGTTCTGTCATCTGGAGGCGTATCGGTAGGCGATGCAGATTTTGTCAGGCCGGTGCTGGAGCAGTTGGGTCAACTACATATATGGAAAATCGCGATTAAACCAGGCAGGCCACTCACATTCGGTATGTTGGGTAAACAACAACCCTACTTTGGTTTACCTGGAAACCCGGTATCAGCTGCCATCACTTGCTTGTTCTTTGTCAAACCGGCCATCAAGGCGATGCTGGGCGAACCAATTAATACCATGCCACGTGTACACGCAACACTGCAAACTTCGTTGAAGAAACTACCTGGTCGTGTGGAGTATCAGCGCGGCATACTGAAAATGAGTGAGGCGGGTGAATGGCAGGTTTCAACCACTGGCATGCAGGATTCACACGTGGTTACATCACTGCATAGAGCCAATTGTTTTATAGAGTTGGCTTTTGACAGTACCGGCTTCGAGGAAGGAGATCAGGTGACAATTATTCCGTTTTCGCACTTTTCCGATAACCTGCTTTGAGTTACAAGAAGCGGGTAAGCAGATAAATTAGGGTAGGAGAATGCTGGCGAACAAATTGATCAAAAAGCTACCACCGTTCTTAAACTCTTTGTTTTAAAACTACAAACGGACAGCGAAAGCTGTCCGTTTGCATTTGCGTAAGCACTAGTACTGGCAAAGTGGCTGCATAGGTGTATCAGCAGCGACAAAAATGCCAAATATTTGGCGCTTAGTGCAGCTCTACTTCTTCTTAGAACGTTTCTTACCAGCTGCTTTTTTCTTGGCACGCTTTTTACCAGCGGCCTTCTTCTTAGCGCGCTTCTTACCAGCGGCTTTCTTCTTGGAAGCCTTCTTTTTAGAAGACTTCTTCTTGGCGCGCTTCTTACCAGCTGCCTTTTTCTTAGAAGCTTTCTTCTTGGAAGACTTCTTCTTAGCGCGTTTTTTACCAGCGGCCTTCTTCTTGGACGCCTTCTTTTTCGAAGATTTCTTCTTAGCGCGCTTTTTACCTGCGGCTTTCTTCTTCGTTGCGCGTTTTTTAGTGGCTTTCTTCTTAGTAGCCTTCTTCTTAGTCGCTTTTTTCTTGCCTGCAGCCTTCTTACGACGCGCTGTAGACTTCTTTTTGCCAGCTTTTTTACCAGCTGCCTTCTTTTTGCCAGCTTTGGCAGGTGATGCTTTCACCGGTTTACTGATTCGAGCCATGGATAACTCCTGACGAATGAATGTTAAACAAAAAATCAGGAGCCAGATTAAGCCAGACTCCTCCGCAACCAACAAATGTTAGCTGCACACTTAAAATACGCAGTTGAACTAACTGCGTTCAAACTGACAGTCAAAATTGCAATCACAAAAAAGATGACTGCCATTCCAACTGCTTTTTCAAAAAACAGCCAAATAAAACTATGACTGCATAACAACATCCAAAATATAGGCCAACGATATAAAACATCCGTTAAACTCATTTTGGAATGAGTGATGAAGCGCTGTTAAGAGCGTTTCATTTCCGTTCGAAGTATCTTACCAACAAACGTTATAACTTTAACTTCTCGATGCGCATTGTCCACATAGTTCAAACTTATTTCAACTACAAGTTATATTTTTATTAAAATTAATTTAGTTGAAGTTACTGAATTTACAAATTATTTGCTCGTATCAGCATTAGTTCAATCAGAGCAAAGAACCACCATTTCACTCTATTTGTAGTATTTAACGATTTTCTCAAACATAAAATCATGCAAAACAATTCATCTTCACCTTCTTATATTCTTCGACGGCTTATCGCATTTCTTTACGATAGTTTATTGCTGATTGCAGTTTTTTTTGTTGTCACAAGCATCGCAATTGCGTTTAACGATGGAAATGCAATCGAAAATCACGTGTTCAAAGTTGTACTTTATCTGGTTGGATTTGTATTCTTTGCTTGGTTTTGGAGAAACGGAGGGCAAACGTTAGGCATGCAAGCATGGCGCATCAAAGTAGTGAGTGATACAAACAATAAACTCACTTATAAGCAGTGTGCACAACGCTATTTAAGTGGCACTTTGTTGTTTGGTATCACCTTAGTTGCAGCGCTGTTTAGCGCGTCGGGAAGGGCTTGGCACGACAGGCTTTCTGGAACAAAAATAGTATTTAAAAACAAGAAGTTAGAGAAATAACTTACTGAAAAAACACGTCGTTAACACACAAAGAAAAACGGCGTGAACCGACGGTTTGAAACGGCCAATTCAAACGCCTCATCAAGCACTGCGTTGAATACCCAGAATGGCAACAACCAGAAAGCAAACCAAGGGTAAAGCAGCACTGATTAACGGCGACATGCCATTGGCTAAAGCTAGTTGTGTTAACAATTTGTTAACCAATACATAAATAATTCCTAACATGATGCCAATGAATATCTTCTGCCCTGCACCACCGGAGCGTTGCGATGCAAAAACAAACGGCAGAGACAACATCAACATCACCATGGTTGCCAACGGACTCGCAATTTTCGTCCAGAACGCAAGCTCAACGTTACGACTATCAAGCTGATTTTCTTTTAGATAACGCATTTGATCGTATAGATTTCGTGCTGAGAGGCTTTCAGTAGAGCCTTTCAAGCTTTTCAGCACATCAACACTGATCAGGCTGGGCAAATCACTTTTTTGCCCTGTTTCCCCTGCTATTTCACTCCATAGTTGCTCATCTGTTTGCGTTGTCTGGACTTGAGCGGCATCAAAAAAACTCGTTTCGACCTCTTGCAATGACCAATCATTGGATTTGCTATCCGTTACTCTCATCGCACGTGCAGCACGAATGCTTTTCACTAATTCAACGCCTTCAAACTCATGGATGTGAACTCCCAGCAGTGTGAAATCCGGCATGACCGTTGAAATATTGACGTATCTTTGACCAGATTTTATCCATAAGCCATTGCGACCTTTAACCGACAAGCGTTCTTCAAGTGCGGTTAACCTTATTTCTTCAGCGATTTGCTCTGCTTTAGGCATGATGGTTTCACCAAGCAACGCAATTAACAACATAAGTGCAACGCCAGTGATAAGAACCGCGCGAATAATTCGCGAATTGGAAATACCAGCCGCACGCATAACCGTTAGCTCGCTATTAGAAGCCAATGCACCCAAGCCTAATAAACTGCCGAGTAAAACCGCTGGAGCGAACAACAGATAGGCTTTACTCGGCAGGGTTAAGAAGATGTATTGAAGCGCATGCCACAGCGTATAATTTCCTTTACCAACATCATCTAACTCACTGATAAAGCCAAATATCCCAGCAAGCGCTACCAAGGTCAGTAAAACCAACATGCTGGTTGTAAGTATGGCGCGACCAATGTAGCGGTCCAATATGCCAAAGATCATACTGCTACCTTTTGAGAGCTGCGAAACCAACTCCAACCCACACGTTTAATAAGCAGGTAGATAACCAGCAGCAGCACAGCAATGTGTACGGGCCATAAACCAATCCAGGGTGAGATCGTGCCGTTCGCGATCCATTTTCGTGCAAGCACTAGCAGGTTGGCGTATGGAATGTATATAAGTATGGCTATCGCTATTTTTCCAAAACGCCCTTCACGCGGTGAGGTGTAACTCAAGGGTACCGCAAGCAACGCAAGCAACAATGCGGCTAAAGGTATGGAGATACGCCATTGCACTTCCGCCAAGTCGACCAGATCATCACTTTCGAGTAATTGTTTTAAGGTTTTACTACGCCGTTGCAACCTCGGCTCGCCAAGCTCGGTTTTGGGTCTTAACACGCCTTGCCGCTTAAATTCGGTGATGGTATAGCCTGCATCGCCGGGGTTACCAATACTCGTTTGACCATCGCTGAATATCAGGTATTCATCGCCTGTCTCACTATTAACCTGGTGCGATGCTATACGCGCCGTGTCGATTATCGGCGGCGTCTTATCCTGCTTTCGATACATGAATACTTCATTGAATTGCGATTTATCCGCCGTAACGCCTTTAACAAACAGTACGGTACTGCCATCGCTTGACTCAATGAACTTGCCCGGAGAAATAAGATTAATCGCAGATTTCTCTTTCACCTCGTTCTTGATAAGTTGCTCATAGCGCGCAGCCCAGGGCGATGCAAACAAAGTTAATCCCGCAATTAGCAGTACACCCATCAAACCAACAATGGCAGTTGGCCGCAGAAGGTCCATCCAACTCGACCCGGTAGCCTGCATAACCGTCATTTCGTTATCTCGATAGAAGCGACCGTGAGCCAGTAAAATACCCAAATAGAGCCCCAGCGGAATTAGCGTCACTAACAGGCTGATCGACTGAACGGCGACCAGCACCAGCAACACATCGGCCGAGATGGAGCCTTCGGTAACCTTGGATAAGCCTCGCGCAAGCACATTGCCGATCATGATGACCAACAAAACGACCGTGACCGCCAACCAGGTGACCACCATCTCCTTCATCAAATATCGATCAAGTATGCGCACAGAGAATTAAAAAAAAGAATGACAAGCAGAATCTAGCACTTATAAGCGGACATCGCTTAGCTGACGAACGCAATCAGACACATTAAGATACAACAAACGCCATTTGGCGACCAAATAAACCCAAGAGCATTAAAATATGGATATCAAAGTTACTGAATCAGCGCCGGCGAAACCCTCCAATGCCTGTTTGGTTATTCCGCTACACGCTGGTAAAAAGCTGCATGGCACGGCCGCGGATGTGAACAAACGCAGTGGCAATGCGCTCACTCGTGCACTTAAACGAGGTGATGCATCGAGCGACGCGGGCAAGACTCTGATGTTGCACGAAGTCGATGGGGTTAATGCAGAGCGGCTCTTAGTGGTTGGCGCTGGCGAAGCGAATAAAATGGGGCGAGCCGATTTTCGTCGATATTGCACAGCTCTGGCCGACAGTGTGAATCAATGTGGTGCGACCGCCATTGTCGTACAGCTCGATTCGTCACTGTTTGTCGTGGATGAGGAAGCGGCTTGGCATGCACAAACCTTAGCGATTGTTTTAGTTGAATCGCAGTATGAATTTACGCTTCATAGTAAACAGAAAACGAGCGCTAAGCGCTTAAAAAAATGCACGCTGGTAGTTGATAAAAAACAAGCAAGAGCGTGTACGGCCGCTGCTAAAACGGGCCAGGCTATTGCTAACGGTCAGGCCTACGCACGCGATTTGGGCAATCTGGCACCCAACATTTGTACACCCACCTATCTTGCAAAGCAGGCGCAAGCCTTGGCGAAATCCACCCCGAAACTCACCGCGAAAATTCTCACCGAAGCACAAATGGAAAAGTTGGGAATGGGTGCATTTCTATCGGTTTCCAGAGGCAGCAGACAAGAGGGTCGACTTATCTGCATGGAATATCGCGGCTCTGGCAAAAAAACCAAACCCACTGTATTACTGGGCAAAGGCGTTACCTTCGACACCGGAGGTATTTCCATAAAGCCTTCCGCTAGCATGGATGAAATGAAGTTCGATATGTGCGGCGCAGCAAGCGTGTTCGGTGCCATGCGCGCCATTACCGAATTACTCCCCAAGTGCGATGTTGTTGGTGTCGTTGCGGCTGCTGAGAACATGCCCGATGGAGATGCATCACGCCCGGGCGATGTGGTCACGACCATGTCTGGGCAGACCGTGGAAATACTTAATACCGATGCAGAAGGCCGGCTCGTGCTGTGCGATTCGCTCACCTATGTAGAACGGTATAAACCTGCTGCTGTTATCGATGTCGCTACCCTCACCGGTGCCTGCGTTGTTGCACTCGGAAAAGTCACAACCGCCATTATGAGTAATGACGACAACCTGGCAGACACCCTCTATAAAGCCGGTCAAACAACGGGCGATCTTGCGTGGCAATTGCCATTGTGGGACGAATACCAATCGCAATTGGATTCCAACTTTGCTGACATGGGCAATATTGGTGGCAGCCCAGCCGGTGCCATCACCGCCGGTTGCTTTTTATCACGATTCGCCAAAGCGTATAAGTGGGCGCATCTGGATATTGCGGGCGTTGCTTGGAAAAGTGGAGGCGAAAAAGGTGCAACCGGACGACCCGTACCATTACTAATGGAATACGTATTAAACAACGCTTAGTGCTGCCAGCCTTTACCTTATATTGGAGTTAGGTCAATGACGCGAGTCGACTTCTACGTTTTGTCGGATACTGATTCAGATAATCGCACCAAATTGGTGTGTAAACTGGCGGAGAAAGCTTTTCGACACGATAAATGCGTATTTATCCATTCAGACGACGCGCAGTTACTGCAGCAGCTCGACGATCAACTCTGGCACTTCAGACCCGATAGCTTTGTGCCGCATCGGTTGCTGGGTAGCGATGAGATAGCCAATCAGATCGATTCCGACCCCGTTCAGCTCTCTTGCGGCGAACCCGGAAACGATCGTCATGTCCTGATCAACCTGGCCAGCAAGGTACCACCGTTTTTCAGCCGATTCGAACGGGCGCTGGAGGTGGTGAATCAAGCCGATAATGTGCGTGATGCGGGCCGAGATCGCTATCGCTTCTACCAACAACGGGGTTATCCGCTGCACCACCACAAAATGTAGTTCTATACTCATCTGCAGGCGCAACAAGTATATCCATTGATGCAGAAACGATGGGTAACACTTTTGCCGCTATTTGCGTCAGATTGGGAGAGCTAAACGATGAGAACAGAAAACGAAGATGACAGCCTACCGGTACTAAACGCGGTGGTGGAATCAGGCAATGAGTCGATTATTCAGTCTAGTCGCCTCGGCCGGGAAGTGCTGCGCGAACTGGAAATGTTGCAGCAATCCAACCCCGTGAAATTTGTACTGCAAGATCACGTACTAAATGAGGAAGAAGAAGGCGATACTTCTGAGCGAGAAGAAAGCCAATTAGATCTCAGCTTGGACGATTCAGGTACAAAAAATACGCTTACACCTAACAGTGAAGATGAAATTGAGCTTATGATTGACGAACTGGTCGATCGCCACATACACGAGCTTCGACAAGACATCCGGCGTTTGCTAACGCGAATACAACACAAAACCTGAAAAACTGCACCTCCATGGAAAAATCCTACGATCCCAAGTCAATCGAGCAGCGCTGGTACCAGACCTGGGAGGAGAACGGTTACTTCAAACCTTCCGGCGAAGGCAATCCATACTGCATCATGATCCCCCCGCCCAACGTTACGGGCACCCTCCACATGGGGCATGCGTTTCAGGACACTATCATGGACTCGCTCATTCGTTACCACCGAATGCGCGGGTTCAACACACTCTGGCAGCCAGGCTGCGACCACGCTGGAATTGCCACGCAAATGGTGGTTGAGCGCCAACTGGCAAAAGAACAAACCGACAGACATGCATTGGGCCGGGAAGCCTTTGTAAATCGTGTTTGGGATTGGAAAGAAGAATCCGGTGGCACCATTACAAAACAACTGCGAAGACTGGGCGCATCGCCCGACTGGTCACGCGAACGCTTCACCATGGATAAGGGGATGTCGGATGCGGTGCAACAGGTGTTTATTCGCTTATTCGACGACGGCATAATCTATCGAGGTAAAAGACTGGTTAACTGGGACCCAGTCATGCACACCTCGCTTTCCGACCTGGAAGTTATTTCCGAAGAAGAATCCGGTTCGTTGTGGCACTTTAAATACCCGCTAACCGATGGCAGCGGCCATGTAACTGTTGCCACCACGCGTCCGGAAACCATGCTTGGCGATACGGCCATTGCCGTCCACCCCGATGATGAACGATTCGCATCCTGGGTTGGAAAAACTGTCACCTTGCCCCTGGTTGGTCGTGAAATTCCGATTGTAGCCGATGACTATGTCGATCCTGAGTTCGGGTCAGGTTGTGTCAAAATCACTCCTGCTCACGACTTCAACGACTACGCGCTAGGGCAGCGGCACAATCTGGAAATCATTAACATCCTTGATGACAATGCCGCACTGAACGAATCGGTTCCAGCAAAATACCGCAAGCTCGATCGCTATGACGCACGAAAGCAAATAGTCGCTGATATGGATGCGGAAGGCTTACTGGATAAAGTTGATGATCACAAACTCATGGTGCCGCGCGGCGATCGCTCTGGCACCGTCGTGGAACCCTACCTCACCGACCAATGGTATGTAGACCTGACTCGCGACAAGCAAGACGACGGTCGACCTGGCGGCAAGTCGGTTATAACCGACCCTTCCATTCAGGCAGTAAGAAGTGGCAACATTCGCTTCGTTCCCGAGAACTATGCCAATACCTACTACCAATGGCTTGAGAACATTCAGGATTGGTGCATCAGCCGTCAAATCTGGTGGGGACACCGTATCCCGGCCTGGTACGACACCCATGGCAATATTTATGTCGCAGAAACTGAACTGGCCGTACGCGAAAAGTACTCACTTTCAAACGATGTCATGCTGACTCAGGACGATGACGTTCTGGATACCTGGTTTAGTTCGGCACTGTGGCCTTTCTCAACTCTGGGCTGGCCTGAAAAAACCGACGCACTCGATACCTTCTACCCGGGCTCTGTGCTGGTAACCGGCCATGACATTATCTTTTTCTGGGTGGCACGCATGATTATGTTTGGCACCTACTTCATGGACGGTGAAGTGCCGTTCAAAGACGTTTATATGCACGGACTGGTGCGCGACTCGAACGGGCAAAAAATGTCGAAGTCGAAGGGCAACGTACTCGACCCACTAGACATTATTGATGGCATAACGCTTGAAGAACTGGTTGAAAAGCGCACCAAGAATCTGATGCAGGATTTTATGGCGCCGAAAATCGAAAAGCAAACTCGCAAAGATTTCCCAGATGGTATTGCCTCTTACGGAACCGATGCACTGCGTTTTACGTTTGCATCACTGGCATCGAACGGGCGGGATATCCGCTTTGATATGAAGCGTGTCGAGGGCTACAGGAACTTTTGCAATAAGCTCTTTAACGCAACACGCTACGTGTTAATGAACACAGAAAATCTGGATGTTCATAAGGAGCCTGCACAACACAACACCATCGATCGCTGGATAATCAGTAAATTACAGCAAACTGAATTGGCCGTTGCAGATCATATTGAACACTATCGTTTCGATCTTGCTTCAACCGCCATATACGAATTTGTGTGGAATGAATACTGCGATTGGTATTTGGAACTTGCCAAGCCAATACTCACCGGCGATGCCACTGAAGATGAAAAACACGCAACACGAACCACACTGGTTCGCGTGCTGGAAACCACACTACGCATGGCTCACCCTATTATGCCTTTCATAACTGAAGAGCTTTGGCAGCAAGTAGCGCCGCTGGCGGGGAAAAGCGGCCCCAGTATTTCGTTGCAGCCCTACCCTGTTGGCGATGAAGCAAAAGTTGATGATGCAGCATTAAGCGAAGTTGAATGGGTTAAGCGTTCCGTGATGGGTGTGCGAAAAATTCGTGCCGAGATGAATATCAACCCAGGCAAAAAGCTTTCCCTGAAAGTGGCCGATGCAAATGCTAGCGACTTGGCCAAGTTGGATGCGCACCGTAACCTGCTCTCGTTCGTTGCGCGGCTAGACAACATTGACGTGCTTGGTGAGGCAGAAGAAAAACCCGATTCAGCGATTGCTCTGGTCGATCAGATGCAGCTGCTTATTCCTATGGCAGGATTAATCGATAAAGAGGCCGAGCTCAAACGGCTGGATAAAGAAGTGAGCCGGTTGTCAGGTGAAGTAACGCGATTGTCCGGCAAGTTATCAAACAAAGGTTTTACCGACAAGGCACCTGCAAAGGTTGTTGAAGCAGAACAACAGAAATTGGATGATGCCAGAGCGGCATTGGTGCAATTGGAAGCACAAGTGGCGAAAATTACTGCGCTTTGATTTCTACCGCGGTGATATTTACTGCGCTGATATTTACTGCGCTGATATTTTTTGCGATTGCAAAGTTGCTTTATTTATCACAGAGGCTGAATGACCACTGACGATCTGGCATACACACATAATCGCTTTGTGATAGCAACGGTGAGTGATGTATGGAACTATTGGACCTCTCAGACGCACCTGTTGCATTGGTTTGGACCATCAGGAATTCGGATACTTGAAGTAACCACAGACCTTCGCATTAATGGTAAATGGACAGCTCGTATGCAGTCGCCCGATGGCACGACTTACCTTACACATGGCGTATACTTAGTTATCGAAGAACCAAGCAAGCTCGTCATGACTCAGCAATGGGAAGGCTCAAACCATTCGTCTGAGATAACTGTACACCTTCTTGCTTGTGGCAAAGGCACAGATATCGTATTCGTTCAGCGATACCTTGAGTCAGTACACTCACGTGAAACGCACGCGGAAGGTTGGGACGAGGCGTTGGATAACTTAGAGCGATATGTCAACACTCAGAATTAAGCGGATGGGAGCATATTAAAATGAAACCAGTAAGAGCATATTTTTTTCGCCAATACTGCCATGCCATCAGCACTGACTGTTTTACTGACAAATGAATTTGCGCCTAACTGATAAGCTTTTCGAATATCGTGAGCAGCGGACGATGTTGTCAACATGACAACGGGAAGGTGAGCGTAATTAGCATCGCTTCTCAGATTTTCCAATATCTCAAAGCCGTTTTTCTTCGGAATATTAATGTCCAACAAAATGACATCCGGAACATCCGCGTCTCCGTTGTCACTAAACTCACCACGGCAGTATAAATAGTCAAAAAAATCGTTACTGTTTTGAACACTTCGAAAGTGTAAATTACTCTGCTGCGCACAGAACGCTCTCTTTGTCAGGTAGATGTCCTCCTCATCGTCATCCACCATCAGTACTACGGGTATCTTTTCCTTTTTTTCTTGCATCGGACTCATCATTATTAAAATAAATAGAAAACGTACTACCGACATCCAGTTCGCTATCAGCGTTTAATGCCCAGTTGTGCTTCTCGCAAACGGTATTGCAAATAGCCAATCCAATACCATTGCCCTTGTAATCCTTACTTTTGTGTAATCTGTTAAATGGTTCAAATATTTTCTTCGCATATTCCATTTCAAACCCAATACCGTTATCGGCGACAGTTAACCCACCTTGAAGGCCCTCCCCGAAGGGATCCAATGTAATTACCAGCGGGCGCGCTTTCGATCTATATTTGATGCTATTACTGATCAAATTTGTGAACAACTGCCGTAACAAAGCCCTATCACCTGTAACAGTGGGTAGCTGACCAATATTGATCACAGCGTTTGACTCTTCGATGGATATATCCAACTCATTGATCACTTCATTGAGCAGCTCGACCAAGGATATCGATTCATTTTTAATGTGTTCTTGTGACGCTCCAGAGTATCTTAGAAGATCATAAATCAACGTACTCATTCTTTCTGACGCATCAACAATAACATTTAAATGATAGGCACCCTCCTGACTCAAATTGCTCTTAATTTCGTCATTCAGCAAACTGCTGAATTGCTGAATTTTTCGCAGTGGTTCCTGAAGATCATGTGATGCAATGAACGCGAACTGATTCAAATTCTCATTGGCAGCTTCCAGACTACGATTTTGCTCTTCTATCATGCGTGTGGCTTTGTTTCGTTCAGACACATCTGTCAGTACCACCATGCGTGTGCCTTTCAATGAACCCACAGCCTTAATACTACTATTGATCTCTACATCAAAGGTTTCTCCATCTTTTGCGATTATAGTTAGAGCTAGCCGATGCGCGTCGCCTTGTGTAATGGCTTTGCTTAACGCTGTATCATCGGATGTTTTAAATAATTTAAAACAGTTATTTCCTGGGACTGAGTTCGCATCAAAACCCAATTTCGAGCACAATCTGTCGCTGGCCGAAATGACGAGACCACTTGAATCACATAGGAACAGCATGGCAGGAACTGTTTGAAATAAGCTTCTGTAGTAATGATTTTGATTAGAGATGAAGTCCAATTGTTCCTGATTGCCAAGCAGAAAACCGATCCAGTTGCCTATTAACAAAGCGAAGCTCTTTTCTTGTATTGTAAATGGTTGCTCGCGGGCGTTTTTCGATGAAAAACTGACCGATCCATAGGGACCATTCGCTGTATTAACGGTAGAGCCAACAAAGCACTCTATCCCGGTGTTTCTGCAGCACTCCGTGTTTTTGTATTTACTCTTGGACACATTATCGATGCTTACCGATTTAGTGGTATCGCCTAACACACTGCACATTGTGTCGCTGGCTTTAAGTTTGGCACCAATTTTTATCGAGTTCTCTACATTGCTTTTAATGCACACTACCTCGAAAACATCTCCTATCACCATACTGACCAGAGCGGTATCTAATTCATAATAGGCTAAGCCCACGCCCAATAAACGTTCAAGCTTTTCATCGTGCTGAAGGCTTTCATCGGCGAACACCGTAAACAGCTGCTCAAGCGCATGGCGGTAGCTATACTCGTCCGTACAGTCAAATCCGATAGCGTGATACTCATCAATCGTCTCTCCATCTTTGGAGACCGCCCTGATTGACATATTGGCGTATTGCCGGTGGCCTTGATCATCTGTCCTCGTGAAAATTCCCGTCTGGTTTTGATTTGGCGCAATCTTGGCAATTTCTGATCTGAATGTCGATTGCTCATGTTCTGCTCGTAGCTCGACAATATTCTTTCCTATTAACTCCTTACGTTTGATATTTACGCGTTTAGCGTAGGATTCGTTACAAAAAGTTATCTCTTCGCTACGCGCATCCCAATTGACAACAAACGACGCCGTGTGTTCAATAATGTCATGTTGCTGCGAATTGAGCTCAGATAATTGTGCTCGAAATGTTTCAACATCAGTAATATCAATAACGGTTATCAATACACTGCTGGAATGGTCCACGTCATCGTCGACGGCAGCACGTTCTTCTTTTATGTAAGGAAGTATTCTAATAAGAAAAACACTATGCTCTACTTGAACTTGAGTCTCGTGAGTTTCTTCAAACTTATTCGCCCTATCTATTAACTCGTATATCCTGTGATTATCGCTGCGAACAGTGATGTGAGCAATGGGCCTGCCGACGTCTTGGGGTAATATATTAAACACACTTCGAGCGTTGTTGCTGTATCGCAGTAGTCGCAACTCTGAATCTAAATGCAATGTACCAATTTTCGACGATTGCAATAGCACACCGATATCTGTTTCACGATCTGTAAGCTCTTCATTTTTCCGCTGATGTTCCGCACTGACGGTGTAGAGCTCTTCATTGACCGAGTGAAGCTCTTCGTTGGTACTCTGGAGCTCCTCATTGGTTGACATTAGCTCTTCGTTAGTACTTTGCAATTCTTCGTTGCTGGTTTCCAACTCTTCAATGGTTGATTGAAGGTTCTCTTCCGAGGTAAGCAAGCTGTGCTCTAAGAATGAAATGCGCGTCTGCATATCTTCCGAGACATCGTACACTTCCAGTTGTTTTTTGCTGACGACTCCAGCCATGTTTTCATTGTTGTCCTGAACAACTTTTGATTGCTCCACCGACAACAATAGAAATTTCTGCGCCTCCCCTGGCAACTCCATCGGCACCAACGTCACTTCATAACTGCTCGCAGAACCGGTCTCGTTCTGTACGTACGCTGCTCTTGAAAAACTTTTAAATTCAGCATACTTGCTATGATCAAGAGCTGCGGTAACAACGACTTTTAGTTCGGGACGAATCAAATCGACTATACGCTTGCTGAATGAGCCGGATTGTAGCGGTATCAGCTCACCTGCATTGCCAAAAATGTGCACGACAACGCCCTGATCGGTCAATAAAAAACCTGGCGGGGCGTAACGAGCAACAATGGCTTCAAGCGCTGCGCGATGAGCGCGTCGAAACGGAATCGTGTCATCCACTGCAGTCACGGGATTTTTGGTGGCTATTTGCTGTATCGTACTACCACGCGCCACGTTAGTGCCGATATCATTTCGATGGAATATAGATTCGCCTACAAGCAACTTTACGTCGCGGCGTTTTTTGTACATGCGCCATTTTTCATTGACTACTTCAAACTCGTGGGCAATAGCACCAATATGTTCACTAGGTCCAAGAAACAGGTAGCCATCTTTTCGCAAAGAAAAGTGCAACAGGTTCATGACCTTCTCTTGAGCCTCCTCTTTTAAATAAATGAGAAGATTACGGCATGCGATCAGATCGATTCGTGTAAAGGGCGGATCTCTGGTGACGTCGTGCGTACTAAAGAAAACCATATTTCGAACAGCAGGTTTAATCTGTGCCTGCCCATCCGCACAATCGAAATACCGCTCTACCAGCTCTTCGGGCATATTCTTTAGAGCCGCTTGATTGTAAATGCCGGAGCTTGCCTGATTCATCGACCGTATGTGAATATCCGTGGCCATTATTTTCAGGTGTATGAACACACCTTTCGTGCGTGCTTGCTCTAGCAGCAGGATTGCAATCGAATAGGCTTCTTCACCACTGGCGCAACCTGGCACCCAGACACGCAACCCACCACCATCTTGCAACTCTTTTGTCAATTCAGGAATGACTGTATTTTGTAATATTTCGAATGCCTGATGATCTCGAAAAAACTCGGTTACCTCGATCAACAAATCGGCATACAATTCCAACAATTCCCCAGCATCTGTACTCAGTATGTCTCTATATTCGTTAATATCGGTAAGACCGCGCATTTGCGCTCGCCGTTGAATTCGACGATGAATTGTGGCTTCTTTGTACTGTAAAAAATCGGTCCCATGACTGTGCTGGAGCATCGACAAGACATCAGACAGCGGATCGGATATTGGAAGACGATCGCCAGAGTTAAGCCCCTCCAAAGATTCTTTATTAAGAATTCGCTGAACACATTCGGCGAGAACTGGCGGTGATGCCACTAATGTGCAGAACCCATCGGCCAGTATTGATCGGGGCATGCCATCAAATCGCGTGGTGTCTGGATCTTGCACCAGTATCTGGCCCCCAACTTTTTCAATCGCCAAGCTCCCTTTTGTTCCGTCAGACCCGGTGCCAGACATGACGAGCGCCACGGCATCTGCTTTGCGCTCTCGGGCTAGCGATTGAAAGAAAATATCGATGGGCAAGTACACGGTCTCTTGGACCGTTATATTTTCCACGAGTAATCGGTTACCTTCAATTGTCATCACTGAGCGAGGTGGGTTCAGGTAAATAGAATTGGGCTGTATCTCCATTCCATCGGTTATACGAAATATCTTCATCGTGGAGTGGCGCGCCAGCAGCTCATCCATCAGGCTGCGAAAGTCTGGCGACAAGTGTTGAATAATGACAAATGCACAACCGGAATCGGGTGGCATCGAATCAAAAAATTGCTCTATCGGTTCAAGCCCGCCTGCTGATGCGCCAATAGCCGCTATTGGAATAAGTCCCGCTTTTCCTCCATCGGTTTCAGCGCTTCTAGTTGCTGAACTTTTACCTCGAAGCGAACCAGATGAATTCGAAATAATTCTTTTATTCTTATTTTTTTTCGTCATTTTCCGTCGCGCTCGATACATTGGAGTTTATTGAATTGCTGCTTCGATCAATTCAGGGAGAACACAATTGAGGAAACAATACTAATAGACACGATAGGTATGTTACATGTCAATTACTGATTATTTTGTGTCTCATTGATAATCTCATCAGCCAGCCGGTTCTGTTGTTGCTGCTGAAAAATAGTAGCGGCCTCCGTATTATCGATTAGTACAATCCATTGCCAACTTTGATCCTCGTAAATATGTACATCGATGAATCTTCCCTGGACTAATTGCACGTTAGGCACGATCAATGGGCTTGAGTCA
>CAKZUP010000095.1 GCA_937922945.1 uncultured Granulosicoccaceae bacterium | reverse complement strand
TAACGTATACCTAGTTCAGCAAGCTGCTGACGTTTTCAGCAATGGCCAAACTGGATGTCAGGCCAGGTGATTCAATGCCAAAGAGATTCACCAGGCCATGTATGCCATGGGTTTGGCTGCCCTGAATAATGAAGTCGTTGTACGGTTTTTCATTGAACCTAATCTTAGGTCGAATTCCGGCATAGTCCGGCACCAGCGCGTTATCTTCTAATGCTGGCCAGTAACGTCTAATAGCGGCATAAAAATGTGTGGCTCGCTCGGCGTCCACATCGTAATTCAGCGTGTCCTGCCATTCTACATCTGGACCAAACCGGCATTGTCCGGCCATATCAATGGTGATGTGCACACCCAAGCCGCCGTCGACCGGTACAGGGTAAATCAATCGACTCACAGGCGTTTTCCCCTGTAGCCTGAAATAATTTCCCTTTGCAAAACCGGCTTGCGGAACCTGATTGCTGTTCTGGTTAAACACTGTATTGCCGTTCGGGTTCATTAATGAGCGAGCTAGTTCAGGTGCGCCGTGTCCTGCAGCGTTAATCAGATGTTTGCAACTTAGCTGCGTTGTTTGCTCATCGCTAACGCTTAATTTAAATCCATCGTGGCAAGCAGTTATGGCTATGACCGAACTGTTGTAAGCCACCATCGCCCCATCCGATTCAGCGTTGCCAAGCAGGCTCAACATAAAGCCATGGCTATCGAGTATGCCGGTTGAAGGCGAGAGCAGCCCGGCTTTGGCATCGATAGCCGGTTCCAGTTCTGTGATTGCGTCACGACTTAAGCTTTGTAAATCGTGAACACCATTTGCGCGCGCTTTGTTGTTGATTTCTGCAAGTGCAGCAACTTGTTGATCAGACGTTGCAACAATGATTTTCCCCAATCGTTTGAAGCCTATTGCGTGGGCATCGCAATACTCATATAGCAAGGCTTTGCCGCGTGTGCAAAGCCTTGCCTTCAAACTGTTTTTTGCGTAATAGATTCCGGCGTGAATTACTTCAGAATTGCGTGCGCTGGTTTCGCTGCCAAAGTGGTTTTTTTGTTCAAGTATAAGAACCTCATGGCCTTTTCGCGCAAGTTCTCTGGCAATGCTTAGGCCAACGACGCCGGCACCAACAATAACGGTTTCAACATCATGAGCCACGGCCAGACTTAACGTTAAACGCCCAGCTTACTCAAGGCTTCATCAACACCGATGAGCTGCGCTTCACTGTCGCGTCGCCCTTTGTATTCGATTTGATTTTCAGCAAGTAGTTTTTCACTCACCACGAAACGATGTGGAATGCCGATTAGCTCTGCATCGGCAAACATCACGCCCGGGCGCAGTGGGCGATCATCGAGTAAAACATCGACGCCGGCTTTCAGCATTTTTTCATAAAGTGCTTCTGCGGTTGCCCGTACTTCATCCGATTTGGCCATATGAATGGGCGATATTACGGCGGTAAATGGCGCTATGGCATCAGGCCAGATAATGCCTTTATCGTCATGATTTTGCTCAATGGCAGCGGCTGCAACGCGTGTTACGCCGATGCCATAACAGCCCATGTGCATCACTTGTGGTTTGCCGTTCTCATCCATGAGTTTGCAGTCCATGGCTTCACTGTACGTAGTACCGAGTTGGAATATGTGTCCAACTTCGATACCTCGAACAATTTTAAGTTGACCTTTTCCGGTGGGGCTGGGGTCGCCTTCAACCACTTCACGAAGGTCACGCACCACGGGTTCATCGGTATCGCGAGCCCAGTTAACGCCCACTCTATGTTGGTTGTTGCTGTTGGCGCCGCAAATAAAATCGCTCATGAGCGCAGCATCACCATCAACCAGTACAGGGATATCCAAACCGACCGGACCGATTGAACCGGCATCGCAACCAGCCACTTGTTTGATTTGTTCGGCACTTGCAAATGTCAGTGGTGCAGAGACTTCGGGTTGGTGCTCGGCTTTTATTGCGTTGAGCTGATGGTCACCTCTGATCACTAACGCAACAACGGGTGATTCGCTACCAACCACCAGCAATGTTTTCGCACACTGAGATGCGCCAACGCTGAGCTTTTTCTCAAGCTCCTCAATAGTGTGCACGCCCGGTGTATCCACGACTTCCATACTCTGGTTGGCAGGGCCTCTTTCTCCAACGGGCACCGCTGCTGCTTTTTCAACGTTAGCGGCGAAATCATCTTCGGTTGAATAGGCCAGGGCATCTTCACCACTACTGGCCAACACGTGGAATTCGCGCGACTTTGCTCCGCCAATGCTGCCACTATCTGCCTCAACGGGTCGGTAGTCGAGACCAATGCGATCGAATATGGCGCAGTAGGCTGTGTGCATGTCATCGAAGGTGTCAAGCAGTGACGATTCACTCAGGTGAAATGAGTATGCATCTTTCATGATGAATTCCCGGGCGCGCATCACACCGAAACGCGGGCGGATTTCATCACGGAATTTGGTTTGTATCTGATAGAAATTAACCGGCATCTGTTTGTAGCTGCGCAGTTCACGCCGGGCAATATCGGTAATGACCTCTTCATGGGTAGGGCCAAAGCAATACGGGCGGTCGTGCCGGTCTTGCATGCGCAGCAGTTCGGGGCCGTATTTCTCCCAGCGCCCGGATTCTTCCCACAGCTCGGCAGGTTGTACCGCGGGCAGTAGAAGCTCGATACCGCCGGCGCGATTCATTTCTTCGCGAACAATGTTTTCGATTTTGCGAACGACGCGCAGACCCATGGGCATGATGCTGTACAAGCCAGCAGATAAGCGCCTGATGAGTCCGGCTCGCAGCATGAGCTGATGACTGACCACTTCGGCGTCAGCGGGTGTTTCTTTCGTGGTCGCAATGTGAAATTGACTGGCGCGCATACAATTCGTTTCTCGGTGCAGAATGCAATATTTGTGATTATAGCGAGAGTCATACCACACCGGAGAGGAGTATGATAGGAAACACAGCATATAGTCCCGTAGAGAAACACCCACAAAACCATGTCTGATCGTCGACTTCAGGTATTTCACACGGTTGCCAATTTGCTCAGCTTCACCAAGGCGGCGGAGTTGTTGAACATGACGCAGCCGGCAGTGACCCACCAGGTCAGGCAGCTTGAGGCTGACTTCAATACCCGGCTGTTCGATCGCGAAAATAATCGCATCAGTCTGACTCGCTCAGGTGAGGAAGTATTGCGCTATGCAGATCAGATAATTGCGCTGTATGGTGAAATGGACGAGTCGGTTAAATCGATTACCGGCGACACATCCGGATTGGTCACCTTGGGCGCAAGTACGACTATTGCTGAGTACATGCTGCCCGATTTGCTCGGTGGGTTTCAGAAGAAATTTCCCGATGTGCAGGTTCGTTTGAGAGTGGCCAACACCGATGCCGTGGTGAGCATGGTGGCTGACAACACCATCGATCTGGGAGTGGTAGAAGGGCAGGTAACCAATCAGTACCTGAAAGTGGAAGACTGTCAGGCAGATGAGCTGCGCGTTATCGTGCCCCCGCACCACCCACTTGCGCAACAGTCCAGCGTACAGCCTGGCGATTTGCTGAATTACCCTTTTGTGTTTCGCGAAGACGGTTCCGGTACACGCAGTGTCATCGCGCGCTTTTTAGAGCAACATGGCCTTAATGAACACCAGCTTAATCAGCCGTTTGAATTAGGCAGCACGGAGGCAATCAAGGGTGCGGTGCAAGCCGGAATGGGTATTTCGATTGTGTCGGCAGCGGCGCTTGCCAAAGAAGAAAAATTGGGTTTACTGGTTTCAATACCAACCAATCCACCAGTCTTACGAACATTTTACTTTGTGCGGCAGCGTCAAAAATTCCGTACGCACTTAATGGATGAACTGTTCCAGTTTGCACAGGAATATTGCGCTTCGCGCGCGGTGTAACCCGCTTGATGTCAGACGCTTGTCGCGTCAAATTCGACTAAAAGAATCCCGTTTGCATCATTATTGCAACCTGTATCGTTTCACAGGTGTGTATTGTCCTTACTGTTCGTGGTAGTGGCATAATGGCGAGGTGAAACAACCCGCATCCACACCCAAATCAGATACGCAAAGAGGAGTCGCTCCGGCAATGCTGGATATTATCCGCGACTGGTACAACCGGAATTTTTCAGACCCGCAAGCCGTCATATTGGCGCTGATGCTGCTGGTGCTGTTCGGTTTGCTGTGGTTGTTGGGCGATATCCTTGCGCCGGTTGTGGTTGCACTTGTCTTAGCGTACTTGCTAGAGGGTGTGGTTGCCACAACAGAGCGTTGGGGGGTGCCACGAACCTTATCCGTCACCATCGTTCTGCTGTTGTTTATCACGGTTTCCATGCTTGTCCTGTTCGTGCTGTTGCCGGTCTTGTCGCAACAGCTCACCCAGATAGTGCGAGAGCTGCCTGGCATGATCGCTAAGGGTCAGGAGCAGTTGTTGCGATTGCCCGAGTTGTACCCGGAGGTGTTCACTGTTGAGCAGATCAATGAAATGATCGCCAACTTTGGCAACGAGATGGGCAAGATCGGCCAATCAGTCTTGTCTTTTTCGATAGCTCGACTGGGCACGCTAGTGGTGATCACCGTGTACGCTGTACTGGTGCCTTTCATGGTGTTTTTCGCCCTGAAAGATAAAGACAAGTTACTGGGCTGGGCGAAAACATTTGTGCCAAAACGAAGCGAACTGTCTTTTCAAGTGTGGCGCGAAGTCGATCAGAAAATTGCGAACTACATTCGCGGCAAGTTCGTCGAGATTGTCATCGTCTGGGCCGCCAGCTATATCGTGTTTGCCGTTATGGGTTTGAACTACTCACTGCTGTTGAGTTTTCTTGTTGGCTTATCGGTCATCGTGCCTTATGTTGGTGCCGTAGCGGTTACAGTGCCGATTGCGTTAATTGCCTTCTTTCAGTGGGGATTCACAGCCAAACTGGGCTACCTGCTGCTCGTATACCAATTGGTACAGGTCCTTGACGGCAATGTGTTAGTGCCGCTGCTGTTCTCAGAAGTGGTTAACCTGCACCCACTGGCGATTATTGTTGCCGTGTTGTTTTTCGGCGGTCTGTTTGGTCTTTGGGGGGTCTTTTTTGCTATCCCGCTCGCCACACTGATACAGGCAGTATTGAACGCGTGGCCGCGAGAAGCGAAGTTAATTCGACCACAGACGAAGCCGGAATAGCCTCTACAACGCCTTCGCGGCTTCTAACACCTCGTCAACGTGTCCGGGCACTTTTACTTTTCGCCATTCCTGGCGTAGCACGCCCGCTTCATCGATGAGGAACGTGGAGCGCTCGATGCCTTCGAACTCCTTGCCGTACATTTTTTTCAATTTCAACACCCCGTATTTAGTGCAAATTTCGCCAGTCTCATCACTGAGCAAGTCGAAATTCAAGGCCTGTTTCTGGTGGAATTTCTCGTGGCTTTTCATTGGGTCTTGAGAAATGCCCAGTATCAGCGTGTTGGCTTTTTGGAAATCTTTGTACCGGTCACGGAAATTCTGGCTTTCGGTGGTGCAGCCGGGGGTCGCGTCTCTTGGATAAAAATACACCACCACATTACTGCCCTTTAGCTGGCTGAGTCTGATCTTTTTTTCACCAGTTGCTGGTAGATAGAATGCAGGCGCGGCTTTGCCGATCTTGGTCTTGCTCATCAGGATCTCTCGATGGTTGGGCTCTGGCATAGTTTATCGCGTAATTGTCCTCCGCCAAAAGTAAGCACTCAGTTACAATACGCGTTGTCAGATAGCGTTCTGACGCTTGGTAACGGAAGAGGGTAATTCATGTATCAGGGCAGTATGGTGGCATTGGCAACCCCGATGACAGACACCGGTGAGGTTGATCGCCCGGCGTTGGCGGACTTGGTCAATTTCCACATTGAATCAGACACTGATGCAATAGTGGCTGTGGGCACAAGCGGAGAGTCGGCAACCTTGTCGGTGCCTGAGCATGCCAATGTCATCAAGCAAGTGGTGGATTTGGTGGCTAAACGTGTCCCGGTAATCGCCGGAACCGGCGCTAATTCCACATCCGAAGCCATTGAGCTGAGCAAACATGCCGCTGAAGCGGGCGCCGATGCGTGTTTACTGGTTACGCCGTATTACAACAAGCCACCTCAGGAAGGCCTGTATCAGCACTTCAAAGCCATTGCTGAGGCTGTGCCTTTGCCGCACATTCTTTATAACGTGCCGGGTCGAACTGCTCTTGATATGCAAGTTGCAACCACCGCACGCTTGTCTAACATTAGTAACATCATCGGTATTAAGGAAGCGTTTGGTACTGTTGAGCGCATAAAAGAGCTGGTAGCAGCTTGCGCCGACGATTTCATGGTGGTAACCGGTGATGATGGCACCGCATGCGAAAGCATATTGGCGGGAGCGAAGGGCAACATATCGGTTACGGCCAATGTCGCTCCAAAGCTCATGCACGATATGTGTGCCGCTGCGCTGGCAGGCGATAGAGCAACCGCGGAAGCGCTTGATGCGAAAATGGCCGATCTGCACCAAACGCTGTTTCTTGAATCGAACCCTATCCCGGTTAAGTGGGCCCTGCAGCAAATGGGCAAAATTGGCCCCGGTATTCGACTACCATTAACACCACTTGCTGCAGAATTTCACGAGCCTGTCAAAACGGCTCTGATCAAGGCTGGCGCGCTTTAGCCCTCAGCTAAGAGTAGTCCGCAAGTAACAGCCCAACGATGGATAGTCGCTGATCAATAAATGCAGATCGATAAATGCAGATCAATAGACACTGATCAAGAGCCAGTGAAGCCACTGGTTAACTAGGCGGTAATTTTCGGTAGGGCTCCAACCTGCCGCTGGCAGGCTACTCTGTTTAACCCTTGCAAGACAACGGACATGCACAGAAAATGAAACGCATCCAGCACACAGTTTTAGCGTTACCACTTTCCAATTCCTCGCGGACACTACCCGCGTTAATGCAATTTACATTAGCTTCGTGCGCCCTGATGCTTGCCGGTTGTAGTTTTAACAATCCGCCTACCGGGCCAGATGTGACTTACGCCGATACAGCCAACGAAGCTCGATCTCTACAAGTTCCACCCGATCTAACCAATGTCAGCAATGGTGAGCAATTTATATTGCCTGGTGCTGAGCCGGGACCTTTGTCGCGCAACCGTTTGTTGCCATCGATAACCGGTGCAACATATGTTCGGCGCGGCGATCAAAATTGGCTTGAGTTTAATCAGGCCGCCGAAACCATTTGGCCCTTATTGCTGGAATATATTCGTAAAGAAAAATGGATTGTAGAAAAAACCGCTCCGACCACTGGGCTTATTTTTACACAGTGGCGATCAGACGATGAAAAAAGCGGTGGTCTGTTGAAAAACCTGATTTCAGGTGACGATTTATTATCTCGAGTTGCGTTTCGTTTAGAGCGAAACGGAAACGGTACACGCTTATTTGCCCGCTCAATGCAGCTTTCAAGTGAAGCCATAGAGGGTGGTAATGGTGATGTATGGCCACCATCCAGCCACGATCCTGAGCAGGTATCCGAAGTACTAAAAAAATTGCTTGTCTTTGTTGGTATTGAAGAGCAGAGGGCGCAGGGCATTTTGTCTGAACCGCAAGCGAGTGCGATACTCGACGATGTGCATTTGCAAACAACAGCAGCCGGCAGTCAACTGCTGGTACACAAAGCGTTTTCACCTTCGTTTATTGATGTAAAAAGCGCGATTACTAAATTGCCCTACACAATATTACTTAGCGATGGCAGTGTTGGCACCATTCAGTTTGCTGCCAATGTGGAGGCGATGCCACTCCTGGTATCACTCACACCGTTACACATCAGCGCCGTGAGCGTTAAAGTGACCCAAGCCGGTGGAGAGAGATTGGACAAGGCGCAGGAGCTGGAAATTTTGTCGGCCATTCAAGAGCAGCTAATCTAAGTGTTGCAGGTTGCCTCGCTTGGCAGCGGTAGTGCCGGTAATGCCACTCTTGTGCGTTCCGATAACACGTTGTTACTACTCGACTGCGGATTCACCTTAAAAGAAACCACCGCGCGAATGGCTAAGTTGGGTTTATCCCCGGCCAACATCGATGCTGTGTTGATCACACACGAACATGGAGACCACGTGCGTGGTGTCGGTCCGCTTTCGCGTAAATTCGCTAAGTCTGTTTGGTTAACGCATGGTACCTATAACGCTTTGCGTGACCAACGATTCACCCACACCAAGCTGTTTAGTGCGCATGCGTCTTTCTCTATTGGTGATATAGAGATTGAGCCGTTTCCTACACCGCACGATGCGGCTGAATCGTGTCAGTTTGTGTTCGGGCATCGCGGTGTCAGATTTGCGTGTGCTACCGATCTGGGCACCTACACGCCTCACGTTGAACACATGCTTAAGGGCGTTGCAGGAATTCTGGTTGAGTCGAATTACGATGAAACCATGCTAAGCAATGGTCCTTACCCGCCCAGCTTGCAAGCGCGAATACGCTCTGATTTTGGTCATTTGGGCAATGAGCAGGCAGGTGAGCTGGTTAAAAAGCTTGATCATCCGGGTATGCGTACCATTTTACTCGGGCATTTAAGCGAGCAAAACAATACCGATGATGCGGCCGCAAACACCATGCGACATTATTTACCCGCCGGAGATAATCGCGTCACTGTGCTGCAACAACACAGTTGCAGTCGTTGGTTTGATATCGCCACTAGCGATGTGAGCGCACCTGCTGAAGCGCTACCCGAATTGGCGTAAGGTTTCATCGGCCGACACGGCGGCATTGATTTGTTCAAGCAAACCGTCTTTGTCTAGCTGGCAGTGCGTGAGCAACTCGTTGCGATCACCGTGTTCGACAAATTCATCGGGTAGTCCAATGAGCCTGATAGGCGTTGTATTGCCAGTGGAAATCAAATACTCGGCGATACCTGCACCGGCGCCACCGGCAATGGCATTTTCTTCGATACTGATCAGCAAACTGTGTGATTGAGCCAAACTATCAATCAGCTCTGTATCCAAAGGCTTAATAAAGCGCATATTCACAGCCGTAAAACCAAGCTCTGCAGCGAGTTCCTGCGCAGGGGCGACCATGGTGCCAAACGCAAGCAGTGCGACTTTAGCGCCATCTTCAATCACGCACGCTTTACCGATAGTTAACGCTTGCATGTTTTCTTCTACCGGAACACCAGGACCACCGCCGCGAGGATAACGTACAGCTGACGGGCCATTGTGCTGGTAACCGGTGTAAAGCATTTGTCGGCATTCATTTTCGTTTGCCGGCGCCATAATGACCATGTTGGGTAGACAGCGCAGAAAACTGATATCGAAGCTGCCTGCATGGGTGGGGCCATCAGGGCCAACCAGTCCGGCACGGTCAATAGCGAATAACACGGGTAAGTTCTGAATCGCAACATCGTGAATAATCTGATCGTATGCTCGTTGCATAAAAGTGGAATAGATAGCGACGACCGGCTTCTTGCCGCCACAGGCCAATCCAGCGGCTAGCGTAACGGCATGTTGTTCAGCAATACCAACATCAAAGTATTGCGCTGGAAACTGCTGTTCAAACTCAACCATGCCAGAGCCTTCGCGCATAGCGGGTGTGATGCCGACAACGTGCTCATCGTTTTGAGCAACATCACACAACCACTGCCCAAACACTTGTGTGTATGTTGGCGAGTTGGATTTACTGCTTTTAAGGCTTTTACCGGTCTTCGGATCGAACGGTGTCATTGCATGCATGGCAAGCGGGTCTTGCTCTGCATATTTGTAGCCATATCCTTTCTTCGTGACCACGTGCAAAAACAACGGACCTTTCAGGCCTCGCATATTGGTTAAAACATCAGTGAGCGACTTTACATCGTGGCCGTCAACTGGCCCGAAGTAGTTAAAGCCGAGTTCTTCGAACAGCGTGCAGGGGACGACCATGCCTTTAACGTGTTCTTCGGTTCTTCTGGCAAGTTCCAACATGCTGGGTACTTTGCTTAGTACGCTTTTTGTCCCTTCGCGGGCACCAGTGACAATTTTGCCTGTGAGTATTCTGGCCAGATACTTGTTCATGGCCCCGACGTTGGGCGAGATAGACATGTCGTTATCGTTCAAAACAACGATCATGTCGGCCTTTACGCCGCCGGCATGGTTAAGTGCTTCGTAAGCCAAACCGGCAGTCAGTGCGCCGTCACCAATAACGGCTACGGTTTTCTGTTGATCATCGGGATCTTTGTCTTCGTTGTACGACTGTGCTGCCAGCGCCATACCAAGAGCTGCACTAACCGATGTACTCGAATGGCCCACACCGAAGGTATCGAACTCGGATTCTTCGCGATTCGGAAAGCCAGCTAACCCACCGCGCTTGCGCATGGTTTCCATTCGGTCTCGGCGCCCGGTGATTATTTTATGTCCGTAGGTTTGATGGCCTACGTCCCACACCAGCTTATCGGTCGGTGTATTGAATACGTAGTGGAGTGCGACGGTTAATTCGATTGTGCCAAGGCTTGCGCCTAAATGACCTCCGGTAACCGCTACAGATTCAATCAGGAACCGACGCAGTTCATCGCAAAACTGTGGCAGGTCAGCTTCATCGAATTGGCGCAGATCAGCGGGGGAATCAACTGAAAACAGCAGTGGGTATGGATCCGGGTTGTTCATTTATTCGACAAGATCTGATTAACCCACAATTATGCTTGTTCAATGGTACTAATGACAAGCTGCACGACAACTGATTGAGCAAAATCCTCGATTAGTTACTTCGATTCACAATAAACTCGGACAGCTGTCTCAGTTCATCAAATGCAGTGCCCAAACCGGATAAGTGATCCAGCGCAGCAGTGTGCATTTTTTGCGCATAATCGGAAGCACCATCGAGCCCGAGTAACGCAGGATAGGTGGGCTTATTCAGGGCAATATCGGCGCCTTGTGTCTTGCCAAGGGTTTCCGTATCGCCAGTGATGTCAAGAATGTCATCGACAATCTGGAAAGACAGGCCAATCGCCCCGGCATAGCCGTCGATTTTGTCTTGTAATACTGTATCCGTGGAGTCGGCCACCAGTACGGCGAGTTTTGCACTGGCACGGATAAGTGCACCGGTTTTGAGGCGATGCATGTCTTCCAATTGTTGCAGGGTGAGCGTCTTGCCCACCGATTCCAGATCGATGGCTTGTCCGGCTGCCATGCCTCTGGCTCCACTGGCCTCACCTAACACTGACACCATGCGCAAGCGTGATTTGGGATCGATAGAGTCGTCGGGGTTAGTTGCCAGCACGGTAAACGCCAGTGCCTGTAACGCATCACCTGCCAGAATCGCCGTAGCTTCATCGAATTGCCGGTGTAATGTGGGTTGACCTCGGCGAAGATCATCATCGTCCATGGCGGGTAAGTCGTCGTGTACCAACGAGTAGGCGTGCATCATCTCAACCGAACACGCGGCAACGTCGAGTTTTTCCAACGGTATACCCAGCGCAGTGCCCGTCGCGTAGGTTAATACCGGCCTGACGCGCTTCCCGCCATTAGTGATGGCGTAGCGCATGGCTTGTTGCAGCAAGGTGGTTTCTACAGAGTGGTTAGCATTATGCTGAGCAGTGCCGTTAGCCGGTAGATAATGATCGAGTGCATTGTCGACGCGAGACTTGTATAGCGTCAATCGCTGGCTGAATTCACTCACCGTCGGTATCGAACTCTTCAAGCATTTCTTCACCAGAGCCGTCGGTGAGCACTTTTACTTTCTGCTCAGCGGCTGCCAGACTTTGTTGGCAGAAACGCGCCAACGCTACACCACGTTCAAATTGGCCGAGTGAGGTGTCGAGTGGCTGATCGCCTGCCTCCAGTGTTTTGACGATGGTTTCCAGTTCGCCAAGCGCATCTTCAAACTTTGTTGACTTGGCAATTTTTACCGCTTTCTGGGGCACCTGGATATTCCTGTATACCGATAATCTAAACGTTAGTCTAACAAATCGAGCGCTTCATGAAGGCGGTGAATGCCATCCACTTTAAAACCTTTTATTGCACTCTTGGGTTTGTTGGCACTAGCCACAATGGCACGCTTGAAACCGTGTTTTGCAGCTTCCTGTAAACGCTCCTCGCCATTGGCAACAGGTCTGACTTCTCCTGCAAGGCCGATTTCTCCGAACACAACCAGATCGGATGGCAAGGGTTTGTTTCTGAACGACGAGAGCGCCGCCAATAGCACAGGCAAATCGGCCGCCGTTTCAGAAATCCGCACACCGCCGACCACGTTGACATAGACGTCCTGATCGAACATGGCGATACCCGCATGGCGGTGTAATACGGCCAGAAGCATCGCCAGCCGGTTCTGTTCTAACCCGAGCGCTACTCTTCGCGGGCTGCCTGCATGGCTTGTGTCCACTAGTGCCTGTGCTTCGACCAGTAACGGGCGTGTGCCTTCACGAGTAACCAGAATGACGCTGCCACTGACGGGCTCAGGATGCTTTGACAGAAAAATGGCCGATGGGTTCTTCACCACTTGCAAACCTTTCTCTGCCATGGCGAAAACGCCAAGTTCGTTAACCGCACCAAAACGATTTTTTACCGCACGTATAACGCGATAGCGACTACCCGGGTCGCCTTCAAAATACAAAACGGTGTCAACCATGTGCTCAAGCACCCGTGGACCTGCTAATGCACCTTCTTTAGTTACGTGGCCAACCAAAAAAACAGCCGTGCCGGTTTGTTTGGCATAGCGAACTAATCTGGCGGCACTCTCGCGAACCTGTGCGACTGCCCCCGGTGCTGAATTCAGTAACTCGGTATAAACCGTCTGGATTGAGTCGATTACCATAAACGCGGGTTTTTCTTTTTCCGCATGCGCAAGGATTGCTTCAACACGGGTTTCGGCCAGCAGTCTTAAATTGTCTTGCGGCAACTCCAGGCGTTTGGCACGCATGGCCACTTGCTGTAACGATTCTTCGCCGGTGATATATAACGTGGAATGTGTGGTTGATAAGTTAGCCAGACATTGCACCAGCAAGGTTGATTTGCCGATGCCCGGATCGCCACCGAGTAACGTCACAGACCCGTTAACCAAGCCACCACCGAGTACCCTATCGAGTTCGCTCAGCCCAGTGCCAACACGTGCTTCGGCTCGCAATGAAACATTCGCAGCCGAGGTTATCTGACTGTTACCGGCGTAGCCTTCGAATCGTGGGTGCGCTGTTTTGGGTGCGCCTGTTGCTACCGCTTCTTCGAGTGTGTTCCACGCCCCGCAATCTGCACATTGACCGTTCCATTTGTTGGCAATCGCGCCGCAATCGGTGCATTGGTATTGCGATTTGGTTTTTGACATAGCGAATGGATGGTTGGTCTGACGCGATTACATTAACTGATTAATCAGTTTAATCATCGCGCAATAAGCGCTTAGCTGGCATGGTTAGCTGCAACGGGTGGATCATCGTCTTCGTCTTGAGTTTCTGCAACGTCAATCAGCACCTGCAACACGCGATTGTCCTCGACTTCCAGAATGGTAATCGGGTGGTCATTAAAGGTGAAGGTGGCGCCTTTTTCCGGAAAATTTTCGAAGTGTTCCAGCACAATGCCGTTCAATGTTTTTGGTCCATCCGAGGGTAGGTTCCAATTAAGGGCTTTATTCAGACTCCGAATTTGTGCAGCACCATCGACAATAAAAGCACCATCGTCTTGTGGTCTTATTTCCGGTGGTGTGATTTGCGGGTCGATATCAAATTCACCAACGATTTCTTCCAGAATATCTTCTATCGTCAGTAAACCCTGGATATCACCGTATTCATCGACTACAAGTCCGACGCGACGTTTCTCACGCTGGAAGTTGAGCAGTTGAACGGTCAGCGATGTGCCTTCGGGTATGAAGTACGCATCTCGAACAACCGATTCAAGATAACTTTGGGTTAAGTTGCCAGCGCGCATGCCAACGAGCATTTTGCGCAAGTAGACAAACCCGACAACCTCATCAACGTTCTCCCGATAAACCAGCAAGCGACTGTGCGGGCTGTTAGTAATTTGCTGCAGAATGTCGTCCCACGGGTCTTCAAGATCAATGCCGACAATTTCATTACGAGGCACCATGATGTCGTTAACTAAAATGGAACCCAAGTCGAGAATATTGAGCAGCATGTCTCGGTGTCGGGCGGGAACCATGCCAGCGGTTTCATTAACCACGGTGCGAAGTTCTTCGCTGCTTAGACGTTCATCGCCGTCGCCAGCTTCCTTCACTTTTAACAATCGCAGTATGTGCGCGCTGATCCAGTTAATCGCATACACCAGGGGTGCGGTGATAGTGAGCAATGGCGCATAAACCGCTGAAGCGACCAGGGCCACACGTTCGGCGCGGCGGGCGGCAAAGGTTTTCGGGGTAACTTCAGCGAACACAAGGATAACGATTGTCAGTAGTCCGGTTGCCACGGCAATTCCGGGCTCGCCCATTAATCGCAGCGCGATAACAGTGGCAATGGCAGACGCAAGAATGTTGACAAAATTATTGCCAAGCAGAATCAGGCTGATAAGACGCTCAGGATTTTCGAGCAGTTTTGCGGTTCTAAGCGCGGCCTTGTTGCCGTTGTTGGCTTGGTGTCGCAGGCGATAACGATTCAGCGACATAAGCGCTGTTTCGGAGCCGGAGAAAAATCCGGAAATGAGCACCAGCAGAACCAGTATGAAAAACAGTCCTCCGGTCGGTATAGCGTTCAAGTAAGTCGGGCCCTCATATTGCCTTTGTCACGTGCATCATAGCAACGCTTACCATTCAGCGCTGGAGTCATCGCTGGAGAATGAGTTCCAGAACCAGTTTGCTGCCGAAATAACCCACCAGCAGGGTCGCAAAGCCGCCAAGAGTCCAGCGCACCACGCGCTGCCCACGCCAGCCAAATCGCCAGCGACCAAATAACAGTACCGCGAAAATAACCCAGGCGATGCAGGCGAGTATGGTTTTGTGTACCAGATGCTGAGCGAACATGTCCTCGAGAAAAACAAATCCGCTGGCAAGTGACAGCGACAATAGCCCGAAACCAACGGTGAGTAACGAGAAAAGCAGCGATTCAGTGCTGGTTAGCGGTGGCAGCGCACGCATAAAGCCACCAGGCTGATGGTTGTTCAGATAACGCCGTTGTACCGCAACCAGTGCCGCTTGAGCGGCGCAGAGCGCCAGCACGGCATAGGCCATGATCGACAGAAGAACGTGCAGTTGTAGAGGTTGGCTCAAGGCTTTTGCCTGGCCGGAAAAAAACTCACTGCACAGAAGACCGATGGCGGCAATCGGGTATATCGCCAGACCCAGATAGTCTGCGGGTCGGCGGATGCACATAATGAGCTGCACCAACACAATAGCGACCATCGTGACCGAAATGGCGGTGAAAAACGGCAGGCTGAGCTTCTCCGGCAAGCCGGCTCTACTGAAGGTGAGGAGTCCGTGAAGGACAAATGCAATGCCCGCTAGCCACAGAGCGGGTCGTTTGCCGGTAAATGCCGCGGCGTTTCCAGTTGTGGGTTCGCGTAGCTTCCAAACCAGCATGGCTGTTGCGGCAAGGTACAGGATGGCCACGGCTAAAGCAGGTAAATAGTTACTCATAAAGCGAGTTTACGGTGCGCAGGTCGTTATACTTACACTTAAAGGTCAGATGGAAGGCAGAGATCAAAAATGTTCGATTCATTAAGTGAGCGACTTGGCCGCACGGTAAAGCAGTTACGCGGACAAGGACGCCTCAGCGAAGACAATATCAAGGATACCATGCGCGAAGTGCGCATGGCTTTGCTGGAAGCCGATGTCGCGCTACCGGTGGTGAAAACCTTCGTTGACAGCGTGCGCGAAAAAGCGCTGGGTCAGGAAGTGCTGGGAAGCTTGTCTCCCGGGCAAGCGCTGATAAAAGTTGTCAACGACGAGTTGGTCGAGGTAATGGGCGCTGAAACCGCCGAGCTGAATCTGTCTACCCAACCGCCGGCTGTGGTGCTAATGGCGGGATTACAAGGTGCTGGTAAAACCACTACCGTTGGCAAGCTGGCCAGACGCCTGAAAGAGCAAGATCGTAAAAAAGTCATGGTGGTGAGCTGCGACGTGTACCGCCCAGCGGCGATCAAACAGTTGCAGACCCTTGCAGATTCCATTGATGTTACGTTTTTTGAGAGCAGCATCGATCAGTCACCCACCGATATTGCGAAGCATGCGCTGGCTGAGGCGAAAAAAGTCTTTGCCGATGTGCTTTTGGTGGATACGGCCGGTCGTTTAGCGATCGATGCCGACATGATGGATGAGATCAGCGCGTTACATAAAACGCTGAACCCCATCGAAACCCTGTTCGTCGTCGATGCCATGACCGGACAAGATGCGGCTAACACGGCCAAAGCCTTCGGTGAAACCCTGCCGTTAACCGGCGTGGTGATCACCAAAACCGATGGTGATGCACGAGGCGGGGCCGCGCTGTCGGTGCGCATGGTGACCGGAAAACCGATTAAATTTATCGGTTCAGGTGAAAAAACCGATGCGCTGGAGCTGTTTCATCCTGACCGAATAGCCTCTCGCATTCTGGGCATGGGCGATGTGGTGTCGCTGGTTGAGGAAGTCAGCGCCAAAGTCGATCATGCCAAGGCGGAGAAATTCGCCAAAAAAATGAAGAAGGGCAAAACCTTCGACTTGGAAGACATGCGTGATCAGCTTGAACAAATGGCCAATATGGGTGGTATGGCGGCCATGCTGGAAAAACTTCCCGGTGCGGCTGATATTCCTGACGCTGTAAAGAAGCAGGCCGACGACAAGCAATTCACCCGCATGATTGCATTAATCAACTCCATGACCCCGCAGGAACGACGTTTCCCGGCGGTTATCAAGGGTTCAAGAAAGAAGCGTATCGCAGCCGGCGCCGGACTTACCGTGCAGGACATTAACAAGCTGATGAAGCAGCATATGCAGATGAGCCGCATGATGAAAAAAATGTCGAAAGGCGGGATGTCGAAAATGATGCGTGGAATGCAAGGAAAACTACCAGGTAGTGTCCTAGGAAAAATGCCCAAGGGTTGACTTTTAGAATTCCACCAGCATATTTGTTACGCGGCACAAAAGCCGATGGGAGGGCCGATGCCTGTTATATGGCGGCTATGCAACCGATGATTCTCCGCAGGGCGGCAGTGTAAGTTCAGACCGTGCCAAAGCACCAAACGGTTTTGACGCGCATCTAGCAAATGCGTGGTTGCGATAATTCGCTGAAGTGAAATACAGGCCGTCAAATTTGAT
>CAKZUP010000094.1 GCA_937922945.1 uncultured Granulosicoccaceae bacterium | reverse complement strand
GGGACCTTGCTCGTTCGTTCTTTAATCGAGATAGTATTCTCTGAGGCGTCGGTAACTAAAATTCAGACTGACCCCGCTCCTGAAAACCATCGCGCCATTCGGTGTTACGAGAAAGCGGGGTTTGAGCGGTATAGTAGTATTATCACACCAGATGGCCCAGCTGTTTATATGGTGCTAACGCGAAGGGCATTTGAGTGCGATCCCGCCGCTAGATAGTTTGTAACACCTTAAATATTTATGTAGGTGTTATCTAGGCTCATTGCAACCTGTTTTGCAATTCAAATGTTTGCATTAAATTAATAATATATGCATTATTGGAACGACTTAGTTCAGCCGAACACGTTAATAAAGGTGAATAGCCAAGATCAAAAACCAAAAAACACGATCAATAACTACTGACAAAGGAAGCCAATATGTGGATTGTACATGTCGAAAATGTTGTGTTGTCGATCAACGTTACGGAAGATCGGAATGATGAGCCTAGGCTCTTTCTTGGACTTGTAGTAGCCACGCCGGTTAGTTCGGCACCGCCGCCACAAGATGAAATCGGAGGAGTTCGTGTCCCTGGCGATAAAGACCACACATTAGATGTGACGTTCTTTGATAGCGGAATACTTCGAGAAGATGTCCCAGCTGGCACCAACTTTCGCTTGCCAATCATTGGTCGTGATCAGGTAGCGAACAGCGATGACTTTGTATATTCCTCAGAGATTGATCCGGTTGAGGATGGTCAGATATTCACTATCGTTGCTATGGGTTGGGATGATGATGCGTCTCGTGACTTTCGAAAGCGCAAGAACGAGGCGACGTTCAGAGACGCCCTTCAGCATCTTCGTTTTCCAAATGTGGCCGTGGACGGAGAGCGGAGAAAGACTTGGTTTCGCAGCACAATAGAAGATATGGTCGGTGACGATGATCCCATCGGTATGGATGCGAAAATTTTCACATTACCTGATCTCAATGCCAATCTAGAAGACGATGTCCCTGTAGGCAGACAACCATGGTCGATGACTTTAGCCGGATTCTCAGGCGATGCTCTCTACACCCTGCGTGGAACCACAGTATTCACAAATGTTCCAGACAATTAGTGGAGAGAGCAGAGCTGAGTAATTCAACCTGAAAACCAAAGGCAGTTACTCTAAATGATATATATCACTAAACAGTACTCGCTCAGACACGTTTAGAGTAACCTCATCACCGACGCGCGCCGGGCCTTTGCCCTTTACTCGAGTGGTTATTTCGTTTTCCGTTTTAACGGTCAGTACTAATTCGCTGCCAGTAATTCCTTCTTCTGATCCCAGGCTGAGTACTGTGGCTTGCAGCTGCTGATCGGTGCTAAATTTAAGCTGCGAGAACAAAATAACTGCAACCCCGCTAAAAAAAACTAACGCCAGCCACCAATACTTAACCAATGATGCAGCAGATTCCTGAATTCTCAATTTCAATAGCTTATCGATGGTAGCACCCCAACAAATGCAATATTCAACCCCTGATTAGCAAAATTTGCGCCTTGCCGGATAATAAAGTCCAAATCGCTGCGTAAATGACCAATCAGAAGCTGTTAGCTGTTAGTGAATACCGCGGTTCTTTAGCAATCAGTAGTGATCGGTGATCAACGCTCAAGACCCGAGAAAGAACGCTGTGCACAACTGTTGTTTAAGCCCGTAATCTAAGTCAAGATATGCATGGCATAGCCCTTGTTGAAAATGTACTCTTTAACGCAGAATGTGAGGACAAATTATGCGCGCTTTTCTGATTACAAGTCTTCTTTTTTGTATTGCGTTGATAAGCGTTACAAGCAGCAAAGCCAATGACCAACCAGCTAGTGATACAAAGAATCAAGCTCCAGAGGTAGTGGTTGATAAGTACCCTTGGGAAGAAAACCAGAACTGCCCGTTTGATGACTATGGAGCTACAGGCATCCCTTCATCTGTAATGGCCATAATGAAGAAATTGTCCCTTACGCATCGAATTACTCAAGGTATAAACTATGCCGCGAAGGCATCAAACTACCATGGACCGGATACGGTTGAGAATGGTGTGGATGTATCATTCGCGATAGATATAAGTGTGAAATGCCTGAAAGATAATGAAATCATTGCTCTTTTAGAAATTTTAGCCCAGAACGATATAGTCGCTTGGTATCGTCTCAGAGGTGTGGATGGCTGGCCAGAAGACAAGGAAAAGAAATATCTAAATCACATACACGCGGTATATGTCAAAGGCACTTTGAAACCTCAGCTCTCGGCTCAAGTGCAGAACTGGTTAAATGGGCGAAACGGGCTTTTCACTGATCTTCCGTATACCTATTGGACTCCAAGCGAGTCCGTTAAGGACAAAATTCGCGATTTGTTGTAAGCCTACAATGCACTGGAGACAATATTGTTAAGCAAAACTTACATTGCACATTCTTCTGCGTATCCAAGGACTTTGTTCTACTAATATCTGATCCAGCTTTTCTGTTCATTTAGCCCCCCCAATGGTTTCAATGTACAAAAACTGTCAGGCTAGTTCTAGAGTTTCATGGCTTATTCAAACCCCGAGTTTCCAGAGCCTTCTACCAAACAACTAAGCGTTACGTTCTCTGCGCGTTCTGCTGTGTTGTCGCTACCAGCAATGTTGCAAACATCGACAGATACATTGGCTGCAAATCGAAGTAGTGAGTTATTACCATTGACGGTAAGTGTGCCAACATTCGATGCTATATCTATCGTGTGATTTGAACCTGTGATGGCAATATCGGTTTTCTGAATATTATTTATCGTTTCTACTTGACCATCGCCAGTCACGAATACCGATGCGTTTTCTATGCCCGCAAGATCGCCAACATTCACTCCAGGAACGACACCGGTATCTATTGTGAAACCATCAGTTTCACCATTATCGTTTGGCATACTAGTGTTGTCATCACCATCAGGCTCGGTTGTCATGTCTGTGTTGTTTCCAACAACATCGGGAATAGTGAGTGTCTCGCTAGGGGTGCTAGAGCTACTGCAAGCGACAAAAGTAAAGCAGAGAATCAGGATTGAATATTTAGGCATACTATTTTCTCTAAAATTGTTCAAAGTGAATCGATAATAGCCAAAAAAGCTGAACAATGGCTGAATAGGCTTTGGTGAGTATACATTTTATTGGGTCGCATTTAATTGCGTCGCATTATAATCCGAGCTATTGGCTGCTCTGCTATTACTGATAAGCGCTCATTAACAGCGCTTCGCGTTACAGGTAAAGATGTACTCGATACTTTATTCCCGTAGCATGTGTACTGATTCCGATTCGGCTAGGCACCTAGGGTGTTTAAGTATGCGAACAATAATGATTAAACCACAGCAAGAATCTAGGCGCTGAATTCTACTAACTGGCTTAGCAGGATTTGTGCGGTAAGTCCAATACTGAGCATGGTCTCGAACGCCAAACAGCTAATTGCAACAGGAGAAATAACGATGAAAATAACAGGCGGTTGTCATTGTAGAAAAATTACTTATGAAGCGGTAATTGACCTTGATAACGTCGTTATCTGTCACTGTACCGACTGCCAGAGTTTATCCGGTTCTGCTTTTCGAACTGTTGCCATGTCGGAACTAGGTGCGTTCAAGTTTCTCTCTGGTGATCCAAAGATGTACGTGAAAACAGGGGATAGTGGTAACGAGCGAGAGCAAGCCTTTTGTTCAGACTGTGGCTCTCCAATTTACTCTACATCTATCGGTGATAGCCCGAGGCAATATGGAATAAGGCTTGGTACAGTAGATCAACGAAATCAGATAGCGCCAAAAAAACAAAAGTGGATTGGCTCATCCCAGCCCTGGAGCCAAGAGATAGGTTCGCTGCCTACAACAGAGAAGAAGTAGAAAGTAACAGCCTACTTCTTTGCCGATTTGGCCCTATGCTTATGCAACGATCAATACCTCTAACCGAGTGTGGGTTACAGTTTCACTGTTAGCGGAGCGGGGCCACTCATCTTGTGTATAACGCTAATACGAACAGCACCATTACTATAGAACTAAAGATACTGGTAGCCCAAATCAACCGCCTCTCAACGATGCCATGAAAAGTTCCATTTTTTCGGCTTAGCCAAAGTCCGTAGAGTGGTAGCAGCTGCATCATATGTGTGGCAAAGAAATGCGGAATTCTGAGGTCCTGTCCATTTAAATACCATCCGACTATGGGTGCTCGAAGCGCTTCAATTGAATTAGCAGTTATCCCATTGTCTGTTTGAGAAGACATATATCCGGCAATAAGTAATGTTAATACTGAGCCGGTAGTGAGCCCCAGAGCTGAGGCAAGTTGTAGCGGTTGATTGCGCGTTGTTAGATACTCCCGAAATAATAGATAGCCTAAATAGAAGCTCGCTATCACAAGAGTTACGGCACCTAGCCCCATAAGGCCATACATAACGGATTCAATGACGGTAGAGTTATTGAAATGTGATTCACGCCCCCTGGCGGCTTGTAAAAAAATATACATCACTTCGAATATTCCCGCGGCAACCGCGCAGTAAGACATGGCTTTCCACGAAATTCCACTGCGTGTAGCGGGTTTGAGTAATGATGCTATAACAGCGAGCGTAATAAAATGAATGACAACGGATACTTCGAACTTAATGGGTTTAGCCCAAAGTGCCTCATCGGCTAATATGCGTTGATCGACGCTGAATAGAAGTATAGTGATGGCAAAGAAGACCGCTAAAAATAGCACTCCCTGCCACCAGATGTTTATGTTTTTGTGTTGGTCATCATAAAAAGTTGAAGGAGCTAAACTCATTATTTCATCTCCATTTCAGATTCAGGGGCCGATGACTTGAGTCTCAGCATTGCTGTTTTAATCAGCATAAATGCCAAATAGCCAAACGGTCCGAACATGAACGTCAGTAGCAAAATGGGTGCTTGAATTAACCGAGACAAACCAATCTCATCCGCTTGTTTAGCGATAACACCACCGACGAACAAATCAAATGCCAAATAATGCACCCATCCTGCTAACGCCGCTGCGGGGTAGTTAAAAAGATGTTGAACATTTGCCAAGGAATCGAACCCTCCTTCCGCGGAGAAAAAGTAGCGTGCGATTAAGAAGCTGTACAAGAGTGATAGAACAAGTGGGATAAACACTGACGATATAGGATTCAACCACGTCCACCTACGTGGCAGAAAAACCAATATGACCCAACCGAGCATGGCTAAGGTGCTTGAAGACGAAAATAGTTGCTCGAAAGACATTACGCCACCTTTTCTTTACAGTGTAAAGATAGATTAACCTTAAAACTTTACATTGTCAAGATGTCAGTGTGTTTTACACTTGGGTTTCGATAATTCTAAGAGAGGGTTCATGGGGGACTATCATCACGGCGATCTGGCGAATGCGTTGCTACAGTCAGCTCGGGTAGTGCTAAATGAAAAAGGCATACATGGTCTAAGCCTACGTGCGTGTGCAGCCCATGCGGGTGTTTCCCATGCAGCACCCACTCATCATTTCAAATCTCTGCGTGGCCTGCTCACCGAACTGGCGGTGATTGCTTATGACGAGTTCGCCGAGGCTTTGCAGGTTGAATTTAAAAATGTTGCACATGAGCACCCGAAGATTCGGTTACAAAAGGTTGGCCAGGCTTATGTCGACTTTTCTATGAAAGAGCCTCGGCTTTTCGAGTTAATGTTTTCATCGACTCCACTGGACTTTGAAAATCCGCGTTTAAAAAACAGTGCCAGTTATGCTTATCAGCAGCTTATCGGCATTGTTCATCCGTTGTTTGATACCAAAGAAATGAATGAAGATCATCGAGAACAAACAGAAGTGTTAGTTTGGAGTATTGTTCATGGATACGCTAGCTTGCTCATGAACGAGAGCGAGCGTTACGGCGCTAAATGCACTGATGAGTCAAGAAGGACACTGCCTGATCTGGGTTTACTTGCTGAACTGTTAGGGTAATTCATCTGTGGCTCTTAGCCCACCTAGCAATGCAGATCTAATGCGCTCAGGTAAGAAAGTCGTCCTCATCGGTGAGATTGTCTTTTTCATAGGTTCTGCCGACAGTTTTTTGTGTCATGGCAATTGGTATGTAAAATCAGTATAAGAGTTGGGGTGTTGTATGAAAATGTTTAAACGTTTATTCACAAGGGCAAAGCCTAATAGAGAAGTATTAGAGCCGCCTTTACTCCAAAACATACTCAGCAATTTACACTCTGTGAAGAGGCAGGCCTATCTACCCTTGGTTGAGGATGGTGACTTTGATATAGCAGGTAGCAAGTTTTCGGGTATCCCTCAAACATCGAGTAAACACCCTTGGCCAATCTGCCCATCGTGCAATCAAAAGATGCAACTGTTTTGGCAGCAGGCACTTTCTGGTGGCGAGCTAAATCATGACTACCCCATTACGACAGGCTTACTTCAACTCTTTTATTGCGTTACAGACGAGCCCCTCTGTGAGGATGAGCTTCAAAGTTACGACCCTTTTTCCAAGGCCGTCAATATCAGAGTTGTTGATGCTTTGGGCGAGGTAAAAAGCGACGAGCCGAGTACACTTTACCCCGCCAAATCTATTGTAGGTTGGAACGTGGTAGATGACTACCCGGGCTGCGAAGAGTTATATGGCTTGGGTATAGAACTTTCTGATGAGGAGATCGACGTCTATGCAGAGTCATACCCCATTGCCGGAGAAAAAATTGGAGGTTGGCCTCATTGGGTGCAGGGCGTAGAGTATCCAAACTGCAGCAAATGCTCGGAACGAATGACCTACTTGCTGCAGATCGATTCCGAGAGAAACATCCCTTACATGTTTGGTGATGTCGGTGTTGGTCATCTTAGCTATTGTCCAAAGCACCCTGAGGTTATGTCGTTCCACTGGGCTTGTTCTTAATTATGCAAGAGCCCTATAGGTCTTTACCAATAAGCTGAGCTTCACGTGTCGCTCAGAAAATTTGGTTTACAATGAACAAGATGGAGCAAACGCTTTATACGTGGCCCCATTATTAACCGGACACCTGCAAAATGAGTAACTTGAGCGGACTAAGCGCATTTACACTCACACCATATAACGCCAATGGCGCGGTGGATGTTGATCATTTACAGAAACTGGTTGCTCGATTGGCAGCAACCGATATCGACTCCATAGGGGTACTTGGTTCAACTGGTAGCTATATGTACCTAAGTGGTGCAGAACGTGTTCGTGCTATCAAGGCCGCTGTGGAAGCCAGTGGGAACAAACCCATCCTTGCCGGTATCGGCGATCTTCGAACCAACCATGTTATTGAACACACGGCCAGTGCTGAAAAAGCCGGTGCAAGCGCGCTCTTGCTTGCGCCTGTGTCTTATCTGCCACTGACAGACAGGGACTTCAGTGAGCTTGTAAAGACCGTTGCATCCAGCACGGCGCTTCCCATCTGTTTGTACAACAATCCAGGCACAACCCACTTTACAATGACAGCCGAATTAGTCGCAAACTTAGCGACGCTAGCAACGATTCAGGCGGTAAAAAATCCATCCCCTACATCAGTATTATCTGCAAGTTCATTGGCGGAAATGCGTGCGGACGTACCAGAGGACTTTGTACTTGGCTTTTCGGGCGATGCAAATATCGCTAACGTTTTGCCGGCTGGAGCGGACGCTTGGTATTCGGTGATTGCCGGCACACTCCCTGAGTTGGCCTTGGACTTATGGGCAGCGCGTACCGAGCCTGAAAAACTCGGTTTACTCA
Source organism: uncultured Granulosicoccaceae bacterium (assembly GCA_937922945.1). GTDB lineage: Bacteria > Pseudomonadota > Gammaproteobacteria > Granulosicoccales > Granulosicoccaceae > Granulosicoccus. The sequence goes on along the minus strand of CAKZUP010000094.1, from coordinate 31,268 downwards.
ACGCGCAATGCGCTCCGCTGTGGGATTGTTTCAATCGATGGGGCGGCATTCGAGTGGTGCCGGAAATTACCCGCATGATAGGCTTAGGTTCAATAGAATTAGCACTGCCACTTCAGCCGCTGGAGCATGATGCAGTAGTTCAAATCGAAACAGCGTTGCAGTCGCTAACTGCGCATAAGCTAATAAACATTGTTTAACGACATTGGCGTGCGTTTATAACAACCCGCACGTCGCCATCACAAATCAAACTCAGACCAAACCGGACAGTGGTCCGATGGCTTTTCCATGGCTCGAATATCGTAATCAATACCTGAATCCACTAATGTTTTGGTCAACGGTGCTGTTGTCAGAATATGGTCGATGCGAATGCCGCGTTTAGGGTCACGGTCGAAGCCTTTGCTGCGGTAGTCGAACCAGCTGTAGAGGTCGTCGACATCGGGGTACTTCTCTCGATAACTATCATTCAAACCCCAGTCCATGATGTGTTGTAGCCACTCTCGTTCTTCGGGCAGAAAGCATGTTGTGCCCGCGCGCAACCAGCGTTTAATATTGTCAGCGCCAATACCTATGTCGTTATCCACTGGCGCAACGTTAAAATCACCAATAACGGCAAGGTGTTCATCGTTACTGTGTTCATTTTGCAATTTGGCTTGCAGGTCTTGATAAAACTTTTCTTTGGCAGGAAATTTTACTTCGTGCTTTCGATTCTCGCCTTGTGGGAAGTAACCATTAATGACGGTGACGTCTTGGCCTTTGTCTGTGGTTACTGTGCAGGTGATTAGTCTGCGCTGAGCATCCTCTGCATCGCCAGTAAACCCGTACTGCACATTCGACATGGGCCGGTTTGCCAGCATAGCAACGCCATAATGTGTTTTCTGTCCGAAAAAAACCGACTCATAACCAATTTCCTTTAACTCCTCAACCGGAAAATTCTCATCCATGACTTTGGTTTCCTGAATGCCAATGATGTCCGGTGCGTGCTTGTCGCGAAGGGCTTCAAGCTGGTGTAGTCGCAAGCGAATACTATTGGTGTTAAATGAAACTATTTTCATGAACCAGCCCTTTACGGTTACAGGTTAGTTGTTAAATAATACGCGCACAGACACTGGCCGTGCATGCGCGGTATCCAACGCAGCAAGTAGCGCATCGCGACGTTCGTCCATGGCCGTGATCTCTTCTTCACGCACGCTTTCATTGACTTTGGCGAGCGCTACAAGCCGTTCGCGTTCTTCATTGAATTCCGTTTCGATTAAGTCGCGCGCTTCTTGCACGTATGCGGGTGTTTGTCGCTCGGCGATTTCATTGGTTAGATCGATAACCGAGTCGATCAGATCGCGGTGTTTCTGTACAACACCTTTGAGTTTATTTCTATCATAGCGAATGGACGCTGAATCGAGATCGACCTGATCGATAATTTCGCTGTAGTCTTTTTTATCAATTCCCACATAATAGGTTTGCAGGCTGGCTTGCAGGTAGCGCTCGACATTGAGCCTATGATCGCTGGTGCAGCCCATGGTGAATATGGCTTCAACAAAAGCAAGGCCTTTTGGTAAAACATCCAATGACACCACGCGGCAATCCGCCTGGCCATAGCCTTCGTTTAGAATCATATCCATTGCAGCATGAACCATGGGATGGTCCCAAGTAATGAAGGTGTAGTCTTCTCTAACCAATGCCACTTCACGTTGAAACGTAATGGTTAACCCGGTTGCAGGTAAGAACGGAAACGACTCAACATGCATATTGTCGCCGGGGTGTAATATCCAGGATTCCGTTTGTTCTTCAACGTTCACACCGAATCGGTCGAATACAGCGGACATGAAGTCCTGTAAGCGGTAGTCGCGTTCAGATCGCGCAAACGCATCCAGCTCTTCCTGAATGCGTTCTGGTCGGTTGGAGTTCAGCTCCAGTAAACGGTCGCGTCCGTTTTCCAGTTCGGCGTGGACTTCTTGTGCAATTTTTTTGGTCTGTTCAATCAGTTCATTAAGCTTTGGGTATGGTTCGTCAGACTCTTCAACATGCACTGCAGCTGCCTGTAACTGAGGTGCCATTTTTCGGGTAATTGACTGGCCAGCCTTACCTATGGATTCAAATGCATTCAAACCTTCGTGATACCACTGCGCAAGCAACTGATCGAGCGAGCCTTTGGCGCAAGGTACATGGATTTGTATATCTTCTGTTTGACCGATACGATCGAGGCGACCGATTCGTTGTTCGAGAAGGTCGGGAGTGAGTGGTAACTCGAACGTAACCAGATGATGCAAGAACTGAAAGTTACGGCCTTCGCTGCCAATTTCGGAACACAGGAGCAAACGACAATCGTCTTCCGGATCGGAGAAATACGCTGCCGCCCGATCGCGCTCAACAATCGACATTTCTTCATGAAACTGAGCCGTGGCCACGCCGGCTTTTCTCAAGCATTCAGCCAGCACGGTGACTGTTTCAAGTTCTGAACAAATTAACAAAACTTTCTCGGGGTAGTGGTCGGCAAGAAATTCAACCAGCCACACCGCCATGGTTTCTGGTAGCTCATCTTCAATTTCGTATTGGTGCAGCTTTCTTTCAGGGAAGCCACTGATGGCACTTCGCGTGTTGCGAAACATCAATCGGCCAGTGCCGTGTCTGTCGATGAGTTTACCAATCAGGCTGTTGCCAAGATCGCTCATGGCTAGCGCTGCATCTGAGCCCAATGTGTTTTTTTCTGTGTCTGTAAATTCTGATTCCAGCAAGGATTCAAGCTGGCCGATTTCATCTGTTGATAAAGCCGTATCGCTATGCAGTGAATCGGCAATTTGCGCAACCCAGGCATAGTCTGTCTCGCCTTGTTTATAGCGTTCAAAATCGCTGAAGCGCGCAGGGTCGAGTAATCTTAGGCGTGCAAAATGTCCGGCTTGTCCGAGTTGCTCGGGCGTGGCGGTGAGCAGTAACACTGAAGGGACTACCTCGGATAAGGCTTCCACGAGCTCGTAACCGGTTGATGCGTTGTCTGGTTCCCAGCGCAAATGGTGGGCTTCGTCGATCACCAGCATATCCCAGCCAGCGGCGATGGCAGCATCTGACATGACGTCATCTTCAATGAGCGCATCGTTGCTGCAAAGCACCAATTGCTCACCTAAAAACGGATTGCCATCGGGTGCTGAAGGTGCCATTTCAGCGAACCGTTCGCCATCCATAATGCTGAAGTGCAAGCTGAACTTACGCAGCATTTCCACTAACCATTGATGTTGCAGTGCCGATGGTACCAAGATAAGCACTCTGGAAATCTGATGCGTGATGAGCTGGCGATGCATGATTAAACCAGCTTCAATGGTTTTACCTAATCCAACTTCATCGGCCAATAGGATTCTTGGGTGCAATCGGCGGGTCGCTTCAACGGCGATATAAAGCTGATGAGCAAGTTGTGCTACTCGCGCGCCTTCTAATCCGCGTATGGGCGAGTTAGCCAGTCTGTCTTTGTGTTCGAAAACCTGGCGGCGCAATGCAAACCAGCGGTGCCCGTCGAGAAGACCTGCAAACAGTCGATCGCGCGGTGAACGGAATTGAATAAAATTGTCCAGCTCCGATTCGGGCAGATTGGCTTTTTCTCCGGTGTCTTCTCTGGTACCAAGATAGGTGAGAATGCCGTCTTCGTCCAACACGGACGTGACTTCCAGCGTCCAACCATCATGGCTGGTTATGATGTCGCCTTTGGAAAACAGCACCCGGGTTAACGGGGCCGTTTCTTTGGAGTAGATACGTGTATCACCGGTGGCAAGGAACAGCACGGTAATCTGCCGAAGCTCTTCATCGATAATGGTGCCCAGACCAAGATCGGATTCTGTATCGCTTATCCAGCGCTGACCAATTTTAAAAGAGTTACTCATTAAACAGACTTGTTTTTTGTTGTTTTACGTTAAGGTGCGTATTTCGTCGGCAATAATGTTCAAGCCGGTTTTAATGCTATCGGGATTGCCGCTAATATTGACACGAATACACTGTTGTTTGTGTTCCCAGTCTGTATCCAGACCGGGAAAAAAGTAGTGCCCAGGAACAACAACAACGTGTCGCTTTTTCAGGCGTTGGTACAATTCCGCGGAACTAATCGTTATCTGCGGGAACCATAGCCACAAAAAAATCGCTCCTTCAATTTTATGCGCTCTTGCTGGCAGCCCTGCAAACGCAGTTTCGAACCATTCCATGGCATCGCTGGCGCGTTGTTTATAGAACGGCTGAATATACCGGTTACTCAATTCCAGCACCGAACCATCCTCAAAGATGGGTTGTATGATGCCTGCGCACAAGGCCGTGGGAGACAGGTTCATGACCGCGTTCATTTGTGTCAGGGCGTCGATAATCTCGGGGCGCGCAATAACAATCCCGGTGCGTGTGCCGGGCAGGCCGAACTTGGATAAGCTCAGCGTGAGTACAATGTTGTTATGCCAGTGCAGAGAGCAGGGCACATTGATGATGTTTGGAAACGGTGCGCCATAGGCGTTGTCGATAATAAGTGGTATGTCGTGTTGGCTAGCCAGTTCATCCAGCCACTTGATTTCATCATTGCTCAGCACATTGCCGGTGGGGTTAGTTGGCCGGGATACACAAATACCTGAAATGTCTGAACTGACCTGCAGGTTGTCTATATCCACGCGGTATTTGAATTGTTGCTCACCGATGGTGTCGATGATTGGCCGTTGTGAAACGAATATGGAATCGCCCAGTGCAACGTCTTCATAGCCGATGTATTCTGGGGCCATGGGCAACAATATTTTTTTGTGTTCGCTACCGTGTTTGCCGGCAAGCAAGTTGAACAGCATAAAAAACGCGTTTTGGCTGCCGTTGGTCAATACCACATTTTGTTCAGTTATTGACCAATTGTGATGCCTGTTGAGCAGCTTGACCAAGCTTGTAATAAACGACTTCTCGCCCTGGGGCGCGCCGTATCGAGCGCTGCTGCGGGAAAATCCTACCGGATTGTCAGCATACTGATGGAGCAAATTCGCGTAAGTGGCATTAATTTCCGGAATTTGCGCCGGATTGCCACCGCCAAGCTCGTGCAACGGCTGACCATCAGCGTTTTGGGTGGATGCAAGGTCTTGCATTAATTCGGCGATTCCTGTGCCACCACGGAATTTATTGCCGAAATCGGAGAAATCCATCAAAAAAAGTTGTTTAACGGGCTGATTGTGCGATTGTACCGTGAATACTCCTTGTATTAGTCAAGCAAAGTACCTATATTGGCTGTGTTGACGGGAAAATTCCTCGGCAACAGCATGAACCTGAAATTGGCATTTCGTCGTTACGTACAATTAAGTACAAAACTATGCGGCAATTGGTTTGTTTCAGGCAGAGAACATTGAGGTTGTATTGTTTGAGTAATTAATTAGTCAATCATCATTATTGTAAGAACGAGCGGTTCGCTCGGTTTAGTGTGGCAAGGACGTACGACAAATACGTTTTGTAAAGCTCGATTCCTCCCGACCGGTTCAATCCTACAAAAACAGTCCCAATTTTTCTGGTTTGCGATCGATTCTGATTCTTCTGAAATCTGCGCTTCCGGCGCTTAAGCAGATGAAACAGCATCATCGTGTTTATTAATCTAGTAGTAATTATTGAAAGGGTAATATCTTGAGTACTGGTACAGTAAAATGGTTCGACGCAGCCAAAGGCTTTGGTTTCATCGCTCCTGAAGAAGGTGGCAAAGACGTATTTGTTCATCACACGGCTATCACTGGAGACGGCTACAAAACTCTCGACGAAGGTCAGAAAGTGAGCTTCGACATTGAACAGGGTCAGAAAGGGCCAGCAGCAGTTAACGTTGCCGCGGTCTAAGTAAGACGTCAGTCTTATTTTTAAAAGGAAACCCCGCTTCGGCGGGGTTTTTTTTTGTTTCTTCTGGCATCGAGTGCAATTCCGACACTAAGCAATGGTGTCAAATCTTTCTTGAGGTTACTCGTGCGCGGAATCATCCGATAGCAGATTCTCTTCGTCCGCCAATTCCAATTCTGCTGAGATGGTACTCTCCACGACATTGTCAGAATCGAGTTCTTGCGTTGGGTGCACGTACTCTTCATTGAGTCGTCTCGTTGAATCAACCTCGGACGCTCTAGTCGCAGGTGTATCTGAGTTGGTAACCACCAGGCGGTAAATAGGTTCTGGCATAACGATACCGTTATTGTCGAAGGCCTCTTTGACTTGTCGGATTGATTCGCCGCGAATTTTAGTTAAATCGTATTGTCTCTGATCGACCCATGCCCGTATCGTCAACGTGGTGTTAGATTCACCGAGCTCTGATACAAATATCGTGGGAGCCGGATCATCCAGAACACCCGTGACTTGTTGCATGGTGGTTTGTGCGAGTTGTTGCGCGCCAAGAATGCTGTCGCTACTGTCAATACCAACAGAGAATTCATAGCGTCTGAGCGGGTTTCGTGTGTAGTTTGTTATTATCGCCTTATAGACAACGGCGTTTGGTATGCGGATATGGTTGCCCTCGGCAGATACCAATATGGTTGCACGAGAGGTGAGCCGCGCAACACTCCCTTCAAATCCATCCACCGAAATGAAATCGCGAGTTTTAAACGGATTTCTCAAACTCAGCAAAATACTTGCAATGTAGTTTTCAACCGTATCGCGAACGGCAAAGCCAACAGCCAATCCAACAATTCCAGCAGCACTCAATACCGTGGTAATTATGTGTGTTGCGTCCAGCAATCCTAATGCAAGAAAAAATCCAGCCAGCAGAATGAGTAGCCAAGCAATGTTACCGAGTAGCTGGGCGATAAATGCGTTAGGTGCAAGGCGGCCAAGTAATGTTCGTTTATTGGAAAGCCATCTGCCAAGATACCAGCTGCCAATGATTAATGCCAAAGCCAATACATACAATGGCAAGCTCGAAATAATCGTTCGAGATTCCGTTGCAAGTTCTCCGATAGAGTTGTCTAACCGCTCTGTGACACTGGTTTCAATTTCTAGTTGATTATCCACACCGGCAACACCGACCACTTTGGTTGCCAAAGTCGCCGCTTCTTCAATTGCTCGGTTAGACAGCAAGCTTCCTTGTAAAGTGACAACGCTATTGCTCACTGAAACTGAGATGTTTTGATACTGTTCAAGCTCAGAGTAAATACCCTCAAGCCTTGTTTGAATGTCAGCATCACTTACTGAAGAAGTTTCCGCTGAGATAGAGTCGGCTACGTTAGCGGTCGATTCAGCAGTCGACTCAGCGGTGTTCTCTGTGGAGCCGAGACCCGGAATAGTCTGCGCACTAACAACAGAACTCAACAACCATAGAATGATGGGCAACCATCGAACCGCTGATCGGAATAGCGCTCTTTCGTCGCGCTGGCACGTACCAAAACTTGAATTCATCACGCCTGCTTCTCGACTACTCTGATCCGTGTAAAAATTTCATCGGAATAATTAGTTGTGCTTTTACCAGTGTACACCGCCGAGAACAGTGCGCGAGACCGATTGTAAATATTGCCACAATGAATTCTCAGCAGCACTCGTATTGATAGGATTCTCGCGATTACTTCATAACAGCGCCAATTGCTAAAACTAATAGTTCAATTTCATTTTATACAAGTTCACTCAATATACAAATTCATTGGCGTTGCGAATCGACGATAAGGCCTTCGCCAAATCCCATGAAGTATAAACCTGCTATCCGCGACATCTAAAGACGTGTCCGCTATTAACACGCAGCTAGATTGGTTTGATTTATGTAAATCACGGAGCGTTTATCCGCATGGCAAGAGCTGATGAGAAGGGAACGACGCATCCGGTAGCAACCGTTTTTTAACGAAAATTCAACTCCTCGCGTGTGGTTTTTCGACTTGCCTGCTATCCTCGGTGGTCAGACAAACATATATTGAAATTCAGGGGCTCAGAAACCATGAATGTGTTGGTAATCAATTGCGGTTCGTCGAGCGTGAAATACGCGCTTTTTGATGATCAGGAAAACCTGATTGTCAGTGGTAAGCGGGAGCGCCTGGGGCAAAAATCCGACGACCGAAAAGAGACGCATCAGCAAGCCATTGCAACCATCTTTGCAGAGCTTGGCGATCAGCAGATTGATATTGTTGGTCACCGTGTGGTGCACGGCGGCGATACCTGTCAGGAGTCCTGCCAGATTGACAATGACGTCGAAAAAGCCATTGAAAAGCATATTCCCGATGCGCCCATGCATAACCCGTACAGTCTGGCGGCGATTAATGCGGCTCAAAAAGCGGTTCCGGGTGTGCCTCATGTGGCGGTATTTGATACGGCGTTTCATTCGAGCATGCCGCGCCGTGCAACCACGTATGCAATAGATCACGATGTTGCGCAGCGCCATGGAATCAAGCGTTTTGGTTTTCATGGTATTTCGCACCAGTATGCCGCTGGAATTGCTGCCGAATTCGTGCAACGCCCGCTGGATGAGCTGCGTTTAATCACCTTGCATTTGGGCAACGGTGCCAGTGCGTGTGCGGTTGAGTACGGGCGTTCTGCCGAAACCAGTATGGGTAACACACCGTTGGAAGGGTTGGTAATGGGAACACGTTCGGGTGATGTGGATGCCGGCGTGTTGCTGTCGCTGTTGCGAAGCGGTGAATACGACATCGATGGGTTGGATGAATTGCTGAACCATCAAAGTGGCTTGGCAGGCTTATCCGGTCTGGGCAACGATTTACGCGAAATAGAGAGTGCCGCTGCCGAAGGTCATGACAGAGCGCGCCTGGCCATTAATGTGTTTGCGCACCGGGCGAGAAAGTATATCGGTGCGTATGCCGCCGCGATGGGCGGTGTTGATGTCATTGCGTTTACCGGTGGTATAGGTGAGAACAGCGCCAGTATGCGACGACGAATTTTACAACGCCTGGAATTTCTGGGGGTGGTGCTCGATGAAGATCGCAACAGAGATGCAAGCGTTGTAAAAGATAAAGATTTTGCACGCATAACCACCGAACGCTCCCGCGTTGAGGCCATTGTAGTTAAAACCAATGAAGAACTGATGATTGCCCGTGAATCAAGGCGCATTATCAACGAAAGCACACAAACACCAGCGCAGGCTATACCCATTGCAGTTAGTGGTCGGCATTGTCATCTTACTGAAGCCACCTTCAAAGCCTTGTTCGGCAAAGACGCAACGCCCACCGAGTACCGTCCGTTATCGCAACCTGGCCAATACGCTTGTGAGGAACGTATCAATCTGATTGGACCAAGAGATCGTATCGACGGTGTGCGGTTACTCGGGCCTCTACGCTCGGTAGATCAAATTGAAATATCAAGAACCGACGAATTCAAGCTGGGTGTAGATGCGCCTGTGCGCGACTCCGGGAAAGTCGCCGGCTCTGCACCTATCACGATCGAAGGCCCTGCTGGAACCGTGAACCTAACTGAGGGCTTAATCTGCGCTCGTCGACATATACACATGCACTCAGACGATGCGAAACAATTTGGCGTGCAAGATAAAGATGAAGTGTCCATTGCTGTTGTGGGCGGTGAGCGCGATCTAATTTTCGGTGATGTGCTTATTCGTGTAAAAGATAGCTACGCACTTGAGATGCACATTGATACGGACGAAGCCAATGCGGCTGAACTCGGCAAAGGTGCCACCGGTGCACTTCACCATAGCGATGTTGACGATGCTGATGTTTATCAGACTGTGGATAAAGCGCATGCGAATGTACTTAAAGTCAAGCCGCGGACGTAAGGCACAAACAGAAGCAAATCAGTCGACAGAAGACGCTCCTCACTCACAAAAGGTTATCCAAAAAGCACATTGAAAACTGTTGAAAAAAAAATCGGCATCGTCTGGTTCCGCCAAGACTTACGCATTGCGGATAATCCCGCACTCCGAGCTGCGTGCAACTTATGCGACACTGTTTTGTGTTTGTTCATCGACGATCCTGAAACGCAAACGGTGAGCCAGCTCGGCTCAGCGAGTCGAGTGTGGTTACACCACAGTTTGCAATCGCTCTCTGAACAACTACAGCGCAAGGGTGCAGAGTTGCTGTTTGCACAAGGTGAAAGTGAAGACGTGCTGCAAGCGGTCAGTCAACACTACGGGGCAACGAATTTATTCTGGAATCGTTGTTACGATCCAAAATCCATAAAGCGTGACAAGAAAATCAAGCAATCGCTTTCGCACCTACAACCCGAGAGTTTTAACGCTCTATTGAATGCAGAGCCCTGGGATGCACTTAAAGGCGACGGTACGCCATACCGCGTGTATACGCCGTTTTGGCGCATGCGCTCTCAGTCATTACCAGGAGACAAGCCACTGAGTGCTCCGCGCAACATTCCGGGTATTCAGGCAAACGTATCGCGCAGCGGTAACGTTAAAGCGGCAACCAGCAAAACTAACTCAAGTTTTAAATCGGTTGAACTAGATGAGCTGAACCTGTTACCTGAAAAAGATTGGCACATCGACATGATGTCGCATTGGCAAGTGGGTGAAGCTGCAGCCATGAGTGCGCTGAAACGCTTTTTGAAATCAGCCGTGCATGACTATAAAGATGCTCGCGATATACCCTCGATTGCTGGCACGTCAAGAATGTCACCGCATTTACATTTCGGTGAAATCAGTCCTCGGCAAATCATGCACACATTAAGTGCTGGCAGCGATAATTTAACCCAGCTCACCAATGGCGAAGAAACCTTTGCCAAAGAAGTGATCTGGCGTGAGTTTGCCTACAGCTTGTTGTATCACTTTCCGCATACTGTTAGTAAGCCGCTGGACAAGCGCTTTGATCACTTTCCGTGGGAGACTCGCACCGCCAAGCACTTGAAAGCCTGGCAACGGGGTATGACCGGTGTACCGATCATCGATGCCGGCATGCGCGAATTGTATGCGACCGGATGGATGCACAACCGTGTGCGTATGGTCGTTGCATCGTATCTGATTAAAAACTTACTGATACCCTGGCAGAAGGGTGAGCAGTGGTTTCGCGATACGCTGGTGGATGCCGACCTTGCCAGCAACGTGATGGGGTGGCAGTGGGCGGCCGGTAGTGGTGCCGATGCAGCACCTTACTTTCGCGTTTTCAACCCGGTTTTACAAGGCGAGAAGTTTGATAAATCGGGCGAGTATGTTCGCCGATGGGTGCCTGAACTTGAGCAGGTGCCAAATAAATATATACACAAGCCCTGGGAATTGCCTCCAATGGAGCGAGGCCTGTTTGACTATCCGGAACCATTGGTGGACTTGAAAGAAAGTCGCGCACGTGCGCTTGCCGCTTTTGACCAGATTAAAACGCCTGATTAAATAGTCTAAGGCGCGCAAGCGTTGCTGCGTGGCAATTCCGCTGAACCGGGCTTAGAAATTTGCCTCAACGCTTATTACTCCACATTTTTTCTCATTTATGTTGTCCTCACCGGGCACAGCACCAAGCTTATTGACGAACTTTTCCGATCTGCGGGCGTCAGAGAGGGTTATCAGTTAGTCTTTTTTTCAAGGTTGTGACAGCATGAACACACGCTCAGAACATACGATTGGCAAGCAAGGCGGCGAACCCGAATTCGCTACCGCTATTCAGGTTCAAGCGGCTGCTTACTGTCGTTCAATTTATCGCTGCATGGCCGTTATCGCAGTATCGTCGGTAGGATGGTTAGGCACGTCTCCAGCCGTTGCAGACCAGCTCAATGTGATTGAGATGTTCACTTCCCAGTCGTGTTATTCCTGCCCGGCGGCCGATGAATTGCTGGCCGATATGGCTGCGGCAGATGAGAATATTTTGAACCTTGAGTTTCATGTCGACTATTGGAATAAGCTCCAATACGGCAAAGCCGGTAGTTGGGTCGACCCGTTCTCATCGGCAGAATACACCGATCGGCAGCGACAATACGCCGCTAAAAAACTGCGTGGTAACAATGGCGTATACACACCACAGGCTGTCATTAACGGTGTTTACGGCAATGTCGGTTCAAATCGGCGCAAAATGAAAGCAGGTTTAAAGATGGAGTCTCCACGTCCTGTCAGCGTTAATGTCGGGATGGTGAAAAAAGACGATGAGTCGGCCAATTTGAATATTAGCGTCACCACTGAATCTGGCAATTCGGAACCGGGTGTTGATGATGCGAACATTTATCTTGTGCATTATCTTAAAAGTGCCTCCACGCGCATTCCGAATGGAGAGAACCATGGAAAGGTGATGGAGAACCACAACATTGTGCTCGATATGCGCTCATTGGGTACAGTGGCGGAGGCGGTTAAAGGCCCGATTCAGACGGCCTATGTTGGCGGTGTCAATCAAGACTGTGCCGTTTTGGTTCAAAGCGCCTCACAAGGTGCCATTCTTGGCGCGGCACGCTGCCCGGACACCCCATAGCCTCGGCTTCGTCAGCTTGCAAAACTGACACAGCACATACTGCCTGCGAGTGCTATCTTTAAGGGTACTTAAGTCATTATTGCCGGGGTCCCGTGTTACGTCTGACAATCGCGTTGATCTTCCTGTGCTCAAGCGTTGTAGCGCAGGCAGAATTCAAGCTCTATGCCGAAGCCCGAATGGGTGCAGGCGGCGTGCGCCATTCCGATCTGGATTTCTACCCCACTTTCGGCAGCTTTTCTGGTGGTGTATTCCTGTTCGAGAATATTGGTATCGAAGGCTTTATCGATACCCCTCTCTCAGCTGGGACCGAAGGCGATTTCGAGCTCAATGTGTTGGAAGCTGCTGGTGGTGCGGTGCGCTTTCAATCGCCACCCCAAAACGGGTTGCAAGCCTACATCCTGATCGGTTTTGTTAATTTTAAGTTAGAGCAGAAGGAAGAGGGTGGTCCGACTTTGCGGGAAGTTTACGATGGTGCGCGACTGAGCGTTGGTGTGCAGCAACGATTAGAGTGGTTTCCGGGGTTTATTTTCGGGGCTGAGTATCGCAACTACTATGCAAATTCAGGTATCACTGTTGATGGTATTAGCCTCGGTCTGAGATTCGAAATGCCATGAAAACCACAATGAAAATGTTAACGCAACGCTTTCGAATTCAATCTGCTCTTAAAGTGGTCAGCTGCGTTTTGCCGTTAGCACTGGTTGCCTGTTCTGGCGAAGGTCAGTTGTTACAAGAAGCAGTAGAGGTCAATGAGCTCGATCTGAGCACCATACAAATAAAGCAGCCTCCCAGCCGATTGGAAGAAATTTTTCTTAACCCCGGTGAAGAGGTCGGCTTTTCGATTGAAGCGCGCAATAGCGACAATGAATTGGTTGATTTATCCTCAGCTAATCGACGCTGGTCCATCATTGGCAGCACAGCGGTTGCCAGCATCGATGAAAATGGCGTTCTAACCGCCAGAGCAGATGGTTCGGTAACGGTTCGAGTGCAGGTTGGCCGATTCGACATTACCTACCCGCAACCTGTCACTGTGCAACTCGATACCTTGGTATCCATTACTGAATTTGAAGGGCCCACAGCTTTAGAGCGCTGTATCCCTCAGGACTACAGTGCCATTGGTACGTTCAACATGGGTTCAACGCGTCGCCTCACCAGCGTCGACTGGTCGGTTGAAGACGTGGCCTTTGGTTCTGTAACCAATGAAGATAATGGGGTGGTTTCTCTGAACGCGACTAATTCACCCTCTGTTGTGCTGGTTGCACGAGTTGGCGACAGAGTCAGGCGTGAAACCATTACCGTGCTTGATACGTTACTATCAATAGAGATCACGCCTGAAACCTTGTCGCTCACCGAAGACAATACCCTGAGCCTTGGGGCGACCGGTACGTATCTTCGAGACGGGGTTGAGCGTCGAGTGAGCTTAACCAACAACATTATTTGGGGGGTCCCCCAGAGCAACGGTATCGTCACTATCAGTAACGAGTCACCAACCGTTGGTGTGGTCACCTCCGAGGCGGTCGGGAATACCGAAGTCACGGCTGTTTGTGGGAACACGCGTGAACAAAAAGCCATTGTGGTCATAGACTAATTTCAACCACGTCGAGGCTAAACTAGTTAGCCAATTGCAAGACAAAACTGTGTAAACCGAAAATGAGTGTTCGTGAATCTCTTGGGCTGTTGCAAGAACGGCTTGAAGCCTCTGTTATTGGTCAGGAGGCATTAATTAATCGAATGTTAATCGCCTTGTTGGTCGATGGGCATTTGCTGGTGGAAGGTGCGCCGGGTCTGGCGAAAACCAGGGCGATTAAAGCCTTGTCAGACAACATCGAAGCTGATTATCAGCGAGTTCAGTTTACTCCCGATTTATTGCCCGCCGATTTGACGGGTACGGAAGTTTATCGGCCGGACGACGGCACCTTTGTATTTCAACAAGGCCCGTTGTTTAATAATCTGATACTGGCCGACGAAATAAACCGGGCACCGGCCAAGGTGCAATCGGCTCTGCTTGAAGCCATGGCTGAGCAGCAAATTTCGGTTGGCCATCAAACCTACGATTTGCCCGCACTGTTCATGGTTATGGCAACGCAAAATCCCATCGAGCAAGAGGGTACGTACCCGTTGCCTGAAGCGCAGCTCGATCGATTTCTAATGCATGTGTTAATCGATTATCCCGATGCGTCCAGAGAAGCCGAAATTTTGCGTCTGGTAAGAAATGAACATCGAAGTGCCAGTGCCAACGAGAAACCAGCGCCAATGAAAACGCTGCCAATGGATACGATTTTCGAGGCACGTCGTGAAGTGCTCGATGTGCACATGTCAGAAGATGTGGAAGATTATATTGTGCGGCTTGTCACTTCAACCCGTTCACCTGAGAGTCATACCGAAGAGTTGCGTCGCTGGATTGCGTATGGTGCAAGCCCCCGCGCCACTATTGCGCTGGATGCGTGCGCACGAGCGCATGCATGGCTTGCCGATCGAGACTATGTGTCTCCAGCTGACGTGCAAGGCGTTGTGCATGATGTGTTACGACATCGTGTGTTGTTGTCATACGAAGCGGAAGCCGACGGTGTGAAATCTGCCGATATTGTTGATCGCCTGCTACAGCTTATTGCTGTGCCGTGAGTCGGGCGCGCCCATCATGCCAACTTGGTTGAAGCGAAAACAACACCAGAACCTGTCTTCACAGACGGTTAGCGACGCTGCAGTTCGTTACTCTTCCCCGGCCAGCACGTCCCTTGATGAGTTGGTCGCGCTTCGCGATCAAGCGCAAGCCTTACGCAGAAACACCCGCAAAAAATCTGCGGCTCCCACCGCCGGCCCGGCAGTGTCTCGCCGCCTTGGTAGAGGGCTGGACTTTGCCGAAGTACGAGAGTATCAGGCTGGTGATGATGTTCGAATGATCGACTGGAAAGTCACAGCACGTACAGGTAAAACCCACACAAAGCTTTTTATTGAAGAGCGTGAGCGACCGGTTATGCTGGTTGTCGATTTTCGATCACACATGCGCTTTGGTACACAGGGTATGTTCAAATCAGTTATGGCAGCACGACTTAGCGCTTTGTTGGGTTGGACTGCAAATTTTAATCATGATCGTGTCGGAGGCTTCGTTTTCACCGATGATTGGCACACTGATATACGACCACGTTCCGGGCGTAAAGGTTTAATGAGTTTCTTCCGAGGTATCGCCGATGCGCAAATGCACGCGCCCTCTGGCGATCGTGGACAACTTGCAGATTCGTTGTCGCGCCTGCGTTCGGTTGTCCATGGCGGTAGCACGGTAATATTGCTTAGCGACTTTATCGGCTTTAACGAAGATGCCAGAAATGCGATGGGCAATCTTTTAAAGCGACTCGATATGATTGCCGTGCATATTGTCGACCCCATAGAGTGTGAGTTACCGAGCGATGGCCGCTACGCGATTAAAGGCATGCATACCCATAGCGATAGTGCATTGTCGATTGATACCGGTAGCCGAAAACAAACCATGCGCTATGTTGAAAAACAGCTGAATCACCAACAGTCTGTTGCAGATTTTTTTTCCAGTAACGGTCATTTGTATATAAAAGCGTTCACCAATCAACCCTTGTTGGATATCGCTGCACGAATACTGGCGCGCATTCCGGATAATGTTAACAGTGCGGGTAAGCCGCATACACGTTCATGAACGAAGCAGAATCCTTACTCGACAGTATGCGAGGTGTTGAATTGCCGCCAGTGTCTGCGAGCATCGCTCCGGGATGGTGGATTGTTCTGTTGTTAATTATCGGTTTATGCCTGTTGGTGTTTTTCTTTCACCAACGATGGCGAAAACGCTTGTGGCAAAGACAGGCAAAGCAGGCATTACAGGATATTCGTCAGCGTGTAGGGAAGGAGCCGAGTGTGGCGATATTGTCTTCGTGTTCTCAGCTTGCTCGAAAGTTGGTACTGGCGGTCGATCAGCGTGATCAAGTCGCAAACCTGCATGGGGAGGCCTGGCTACAAAAGCTGGACGATGTTTGTAAGCGCCCGGAGTTCAGTCAAGGTATTGGCCGTTTGTTGGTAGACCAAGCCTACCAAAAGCAACCGCAGGTGTCCGAGCATGACTTATCCGACTTGCTCGAATCGATGGATGTGCTGATTAACGCTGCTGGTCGCTATCAACCGCAACGGTTGCAATCATGATTCCCGAAACCATCGCATGGCAGTGGCCATGGATGTTTTATGCGTTGCCGCTACCGATATTGGCGTATGTGCTGTTACCCAGGATGGCAGTTGCAGCGCAGCGCGCACTACGTGTACCGGATGTTGAGCCATATCAAAGCCTGAGTGCCGGGGTGCGTAAGTCCGGAAAAGCGTTTTTCGGTGGCATGCTGCTGTTGTTGATGTGGTGTTGTTTAATCACTGCGGCGGCCCGACCACAAACGTTCGGTGAATCGCTTGGCGTACCCATAACGGGACGTGATCTTATGCTTTGCATCGATATATCCGGCAGCATGAACGAAACCGATTTGTATTCGGGGAATTCGCAAGCCACCCGTATGTCGGTGGTTAAATACGTGGCCCGCGATTTTGTTTCCAGACGCGTAGGCGATCGTATCGGGCTGATAATGTTTGGCAGTCAGGCTTATGTGCAATCGCCGCTAACCCACGACCACGAAACGGTTCAGCATTTTCTTGATGAAGCCAGAGTCGGTTTGGCTGGTCGCTCTACGGCAATTGGTGACGCGATTGGTTTAGGTGTAAAGCGATTACGCGAGCGCCCTGCAGAGTCAAGAGTGCTGGTGCTATTAACCGATGGTGAAAATTCCGAAGGCGCTATCGATCCACTGGAAGCGGCCCGATTAGCTGCCGACAATGATATCCGGGTGCATACCATTGGTGTCGGTTCAGAAGCCAGCGGTGGTTTGATAGGCCGTGCGTTAGGCTTGCGCAACAGCGAGTTGGATGAAAAAACCTTACAGAGTATTGCGGCGCAAACCGGTGGGCAGTATTTTCGTGCACGAGATCAGCGCGAACTTGAACAGATCTATCGTGCTATTGACAAGCTTGAGCCGACACACAAAGACGATATGGAATTTAGGCCATTGCGCGAACTGTTTGCCTGGCCTTTGGGGGCAGCCTTGTTACTCAACATGTTATGGGTCGTTCTGCGTCAGAGAATAACGGACGTTCTGCATGGATGAGTCGCATGGATGAGCTGACCTTCACGTTATTACGACCCTGGTGGTTGCTCGGTTTTATACCGCTTTTGCTAGCTGCTTTATTCTGGTTTCGTGATTATCGCACCGATAGTGGTTGGGAGAAGGTGGTCGACCCAGCCTTACACTCGTATGTTATTGAACCAGAGCAACAACAACACACGGGTTTGCGATGGCTATTGCTGTTTGGCTGGGCGTTGTGCTTAGTGATACTTAGCGGACCGGTTTGGGAGAAGCAAGAGATGCCGGTGTTTCAAGGGCAGCAGGCGCAAGTGGTTTTGTTTGATTTGTCCCGATCAATGTACAGCGACGATCTCAAACCCTCACGAGTTGTACGCGCTCGTTTCAAGCTGACCGATTTACTGAATGCGGCAAACGGTTTGCAAATAGCACTCATTGCATTTGCCGAGCGGCCCTATGTGGTGAGCCCGTTATCGGACGATGCCAACACCATCGCAGCGTTCGTAGAATCGCTCGACCCATCGATCATGCCCGCTCAAGGTAGCCGGATCGACCTGGCCATTGAGAAGGGTTTGGATTTATTGAAGCAAGCCAGTGTTGAGCAAGGTCAACTGGTACTGATCACCGATTCCGATGTCAATGCCAGAAGTATTACCGCTGCGGCAACGGTAAAACAATTGGGTCACAGACTCTCTGTTATTGGTGTCGGCACAGAGCAGGGTGCGCCACTTCGTGCTGAAAACGGTCGGTTTCTACAAGATGCATCTGGTGCCATCGTCGTACCCCAAGTTGACCCTGGCGCATTGGCCAACCTGGCCGCGGCAGGGGGTGGTGTATTCGCCTTGCTTGGCAATGGTGATCGTGACATTGAACGTATTGCCGAGGTGCAAGCGCAACTATCGATTGTGGGCGATATCGATGAACAGCAGGACACGAACGAATATTGGATTGAATATGCGCCTTATGGCGTTATATTACTGTTGGTTCTGTCGCTACTGTTTTTTCGCCGTGGTGTGTTCTTATGAGGTTGGTTAAGTCTGATGTGGTGAAACCTTTTGGGCTTCTTATCGCGCTGGCTTGTTCATGCTTGTTATCTCTTCCGGCCCATGCAATGGATTGGGCTGATTTATGGTCCAGCGCCGAGCAGCGAGCATTGAAAACCTACGAGCAGCAGGCATTCGATACACTGATCAATGAAGCCCCTGATGCCAGCTGGCGCGGTTTAGCAGAATACGGAAAAGGTGATTTTGCAGCCGCAGCCAAGTCGTTTGCAGAGCAGCGTGAGCTGGCAATGCAAAACGGACAGAACGAAGCGCGCAATCGCGCCAGCTATAATCAGGCGAACGCGCTCTTACGTAACCAGCAGTACGACGAAGCGATAGAGCTTTACGATGCAGTTATCAGCGATAACCCCGAACATGATAACGCGATACACAACCGCGATATAGCGCAACAACTAAGGGAGCTGCAACAACAGCAGCAACAGGGACAGCAAGAATCAGGCGGAGAAAATCAGGAGCAGAACGAATCTGATCAAGACCAATCCAACGGAGAGCAACAAGATAATCAATCGGGTGAGGGTGAGTCTTCCGAATCAGAACCAGAGAATAATGCCAATGATCAGTCTGCCGGCGAACAAGATCAGCAGCAAGATGGACAAAGCGCTGATAGCTCATCGTCTGATAACGCCGAGTCGAATCAGTCCAAATCAGAGCAGAGCCAAGCCGAAGAAGAAGCGGAAGCCGCCAAAGCCATGCAGGCAGAACAACAACGAGAAGCGGGCGAGTTAAATGATATGACAGCCGAGGCTTCGCAAGGTACGGAAGCTGAAATCAAACCATTAACCGAGCGGGAGCAAGCCAACGAGCAATGGCTAAGACAGATTCCGGACGACCCGGCAGGTTTGCTGGAGCGAAAAATACAAAATCGACACTTGACCGATTTTCCGAAAGTAAAGGACGGCAATGAACCTTGGTAGAACGCTGGTGCGTCTGAATTTAGCGAACACGCTACAAATCGCTTTGCCGACTTTACTGTGGGTTGTACTGTTATTGATACCGTTACTAGCGCCTTCCCTGGCGCAGGCACAGCAGCAACGCGTTGACGTTCAGCTCAGTACAAACCGAGTGAGCGTTGATGAATCAGTGATATTGAATGTGCGTGCTTACGGCATGGATAAAGAAATCGACTATTCAGCATTGAATGCCAATTTCGATGTCACTCAGCGATCCAGCTCGCGTCAGGTTACGATTGAAAACGGGAAGCGTACTAGCCTGGTTGAGTGGGTATTGGAGCTTATACCAAAACAAACCGGGGCCTTGGAAATACCGCCTATTACAGTTGGTTCTGAGCAATCCCGCACCCTAACGGTGCTGGTTGAGCCTTCACCGACCGGTTCCAATCGCGATGTCTATCTTGAAGCGAGTGTAGACATTGAAGATCCTTTTGTGCAGGCTCAAGTTATTTATACCTTGCGGGTATTTCAGGATATTCGATTCATCGATGCATCGCTACAAGTGCCTGAAGTCGATGGTGTGGTTTTGCAGCAACTCACACAAGATAAAAGTTATGAAGAAACGGTCAATGGTCGTAATTATGTTGTTCGTGAAATCCGTTATGCGGTGTTTCCGCAACGCAGCGGCACGGTCGTTGTACCACCTATAGCATTGCAGGCGGTGGTGCCCGTTGATCGTCAACAAGTGCCAAACTCGCGAATACGGACGAAACGAGTCACGCGCCGATCCAACCAGATTGAATTGAATGTTCGGGCACGTCCGGAAGGATTAGACGTCAGTTGGTGGTTGCCGGCGAAAGAGGTGCAACTGCAAAGCGAGTGGTCAGAACCAATTGATAACCTTAGCGTCGATCAGCCGTTAACACGGACTATTCATTTAATGGCGACAGGTGTTGGCGATTCTCAACTTCCAGAACTTGCCATTCCGGCAGTAGAAAACATCAGCGTGTACGCTGATTCCCCGGTTGCAACAACCAACGCAAGCGAAAAAGGGCTTATTTCTCAACAAACCAATAGCTGGGCTGTCATACCGCAAACTGCCGGCATGCTGACAATGCCTGAAGTTCGCGTAAGTTGGTTTGACACAACCACAGGTGAAGCACGCGTGGCCACATTGCCCGAAGAAGTGCTTACCGTGCGCAGCAGCGCCAATGCTGTGGCAAACAACGTATCGCAAACAGACGCCGACTCAAGTCAGCCGGGTGCTCAGCAAGCCAATGCAGAAACGCTGGCCGATACCGATGCGCTCAGCGAATCACTGGCAGACAATGCGTTGGATAATACCGGGCAAAGCGGTAATCGAGAAGCCGATCAAAATCAGGGTGAGGCAGCACCCTTGAGTAATGTGGGTAATCAGCCGGGTTATGTGGCGTTACTGCAAAGTGTCGATCGTTGGCGCAATATTGCCTATGGGCTTATCGCGGGTTGGGCGCTGACTTTAATTGGTGTTTGGTTATGGTTACGCAGACGAACGGTTGCCGTGAATGATTCTGCGTTGTCTACAGATAAAATTGAAACCGCCAGCATGCGCTTTCAACGACGTGCAGGCTCCAATGCCTCGCTTGCGTCTATTCGTGCGGCTTGCGATAACGGCGATGCAGCAGATATTGCGAAAGCGCTTTTGGCATGGGGTGCGATGGTTTGGCCGGAAAAGCCACCCACAAATACCATTGAAATTGCCACGCGTTTAAATTCCAAGGTGCTGGAAGCAGAACTTCGCGTGTTGGATGCCCAGCAATTTCGCCCATCGGGCAGTGTCAAAACAGTGGCATCGGAGGCTATTCCGACGCTTTTAAAGCAAGCTGTTGATCAATATCAGGCAGCTGATCCGAGCGATTCGCCGCAGAACGCATTGCCGAGCCTCTAAACAGACTGCATCGTTCGATTTTCAAGGGCGAAACGCAGCGTAACAGCCAAAACTCGAGTCTAAACGCGCACGATAATAGGCACGATACTTTCTATGTTAGCCGGATAGGCGCGACTTCTTCGCAGCCGCTTGACTGAGTTGTTTTGTGAGCCGGTTTCTTCAAATACTGCCCAACGCTTTCCTGTTGTTGGTCTGTGGCCTGTGGTCAGGTATCGCGGTGTCGGCAGATGCCATACCGGGTGAAGAGTTCTGCGATACCACGGTGAGCGCCATCGTCTTCGAAGGCAACCGCGTCACCCGACCGCAAACGTTGTTGCGGGAGATCGATCAACGTCCCAACACGCGCTGCTCGATTGATCAAATCGTTGATAGCATTCAGGCCATCATGGATCTTGGCTTATTCAAAACCGTGGTTGCCGATCTGGCGATGGTCGATTCATCGTTGCAACTGCGCTTCACTGTCAAGGAAAAACTCTTCTTCTTGCTTATCCCTCGCATCAGCCGAACCTCCGATGGCGAGCTTCGCGGTGGTGTACAAATGCGCTTCGATAATTTTCTGGGCCGATTACATCAAATGCGCATCACATCCGAACGGCGTAAAGAGGATGATGGAGATGGGCCGGGCGGATTTGTTCATCGATTAAATTACGACATTCCGCGTTTTTTGGGCAGTCGCTACGGCATGGGGGTTGAATTAGGTAGTGATCGCAGGCAAGTGAATCTGGCCGTAGATGGGAACGAACTGGGTTTCGCTCAGTCTGAAACGCAAACGGTGGGTATCGTGTTCTCCCGATGGCACAGTCAATTTCGCGGAGTGCAGGGTATACGAACCTTTTTCGGTGCGCGCTTTTCCCAGCGATCGCTTGAATTGCGCAGTGGTAGCGCCGGACCTTACCGTGGTGGCGATGATGTTAGTGTCATTTTCGGGGTTGAGAATAAACAGTTACATCAGGACAGCTATCGACGTCGTGGCACAGTAGTTGGTGCGCGTTTGTCCGTTGCTAATCGCGATGTCGGATCTGACTTTGAATACACCCGTGCTGATTTTTACGCTGAATCCTATATTCCATTGGAGAACGGAATACGAAACCTGAACTTGCAGGCTCGTATTGGTATTAGCGATGGTGCAGCTTTCGGAGAACACAGTTACAGCATTGGCGGTGGAGAAAAAATGCGTGGTTTGCAGCCCGCGAGCGTCACCGGCGATATGCTCGCTTTGTTGAATGTGGAGTACCTGCACGCGTGGTTTAACTACCCGCAGTGGCGCTGGGTTGTATTTGCTGATATCGGCAATGTGTATAAACGTGAGAATACCGAACTGGCCAAGGTCCGTTTGCGTGGGGGCGTTGGTTTGCGCCGCAAGTTGATGTCATTATCCAATACGGACATTCGACTCGATCTTGCCTGGGATCCGAGCAGGCAGAGAATACAGACGTATGTTTCATCGAGCCTGACATTTTAATCATTTGTATACTTTCAGGGTTTGCATAGTTGATAACATGCGTAATCGAATTACTGAACAAACACAATGGTGGACACCATGAGCACACCGGAAAAGCATCAATTTGAACACTGGCATGCTGAGCACGATGCCAGCGATATTCTATGGCTCACCATCGATCGGGCAGGCGAGAGCACCAACTCGCTCAGTGAGGCAGTGTTGGGTGAGCTGAATGCGTTAATGGATATCGCGGAAAATGCGAAACCTGCTGGCGTGGTTATCCAGTCCGGCAAACCGGACAGCTTTGTTGTTGGTGCTGATATACGAGAATTCGGGCAACTTGAAACCGCTGAACAAGCCAGTGCAAAGATACGTGAGGGCCATGCCGTATTCGCACGGTTAGAGAATTTAAAGTGCCCGACGGTTGCAGCCATTCATGGCTTTTGCCTTGGTGGTGGACTAGAGATGGCACTAGCGTGTGACTACATCGTTGCGTTAAACACACCTGAAACTCGCGTCGGTTTGCCTGAAGTCAAACTCGGTATTTTCCCAGGCCTTGGTGGTGTGACACGACTGAGTGAAAAAATAGGCGGTCTTAAGGCCATGGAATTGATGCTTACCGGCCGCATGCTGCGAGCGCCTGCAGCCAAAGGGGTGGGCATAATAGATGAGTTGGTGAGTGAATTTGGCAGTTTACGTTGGAGTGCTAGACGCGCCATTGTTAAAAAACGCAAGAGCCGAGGTCCGGGCAAATTAGCAGCGATGACAAATCGTCAACCAGCGCGCAAAGCCATTGCAGCCATGCTACGAAAAAAGACCGCGCAGAAAGCGAACCCGAATCATTACCCAGCACCCTTCGCTCTTATCGATATGTGGGAGAAGAATCGTGACAATCGTGTTCGCATGTTTGAAGGTGAAGCAAAAGGCGTTGGCGAGCTTATGGTCGGGCCGACAGCCAAGAATCTCAGGCGCGTTTTCTTTTTAAGCGAACGCATGAAAGAACTGGGTAAATCAGAAGACTTTAAAGTCCGGCGGGTCCATGTAGTTGGTGCCGGTGTTATGGGTGGCGATATCGCTGCATGGTGTGTGGTGCAAGGCCTGGAAGTCACGCTGCAAGATCGTGAAATGAAATACATCGAACCCGCTTTGAAGCGTGCTAAAAAACTGTTCATACGCAAATTAAAGAAACCGGCAGCAGTCAGTGCGGCAATGTCTCGATTAATCCCCGATGTAGATGCCGCAGGTGTTGAACGTGCAGACGTTATTATTGAGGCAATTTATGAGAACGCTGATGCTAAACGTGAACTGTATGCAGCATTAGAACCACGTATGGCAGAGCATGCCGTACTGGCCACCAATACGTCCGCATTGCCATTGGAAGATTTAAGTCGCGATCTTAAAAATCCGGCACGATTAATTGGTCTGCACTTTTTTAACCCGGTTGCAAAGATGCCATTAGTTGAAGTTGTGCATGGCGACAATACAGATGACAGCTGGGTCTTAAAAGGCGCAGCGTTCTGTTCGCAGATTAATCGCTTTCCACTTAAAACCAAAAGCGCGCCCGGTTTTCTGGTCAATCGTGTACTTGCTCCCTATCTTATGGAAGCCATTAGCATGAAGCTTGAGGGCATCGATAAGGAAATTATTGATGCATCGGCAATTCGTTTCGGTATGCCAATGGGGCCCATCGAATTGGCCGATGTCGTGGGGCTGGATGTTTGTATGAACGTTGCGCAAACGCTGGCTAAAGGTAACGTTGAGGCACATCGGAATTTATTACAAGGCATGATCGATGAAGGCAAGCTTGGCAAAAAGAGTGGCGAGGGTTTCTACGAATGGAATAAAGGTCGTGTCGATAGAGGCTCTGCTGCGGTAAACAATGCCTACGGCGATCAAATTGCCAAACGCCTGATGAAGCCTTTTCTTGATGAATGCAAAGCCGTCTCTGCCGAGGGTATTGTCGAAGACGATGACTTACTCGATGCAGGTATTATATTTGGTACCGGTTTCGCACCGTTCACTGGTGGCCCAATGAACTATTTGGCCAGCCAGGCTACGAATAACACAGGTAAACAGGATAATGCTCATGGCTAATCAAACTCTACGTCCCGTTGCAGTCGTTGGTGGCTTGCGCATTCCGTTTTGTCGTAGTGGATCGTCGTACGCCGATCTATCCAACCTGAAAATGTTATCAACCGTATTAAACGGCTTGGTCGATCGATACGATTTAACCGATGCGCAGTTGGGCGAAGTCAATGCTGGTGCTGTCATATCGCACCCGAAAGATTGGAATCTGGCGCGTGAGGCTGTATTGAGCACCAAGCTATCTGCGCGAACTCCAGCACTCACTATGCAGCAAGCGTGTGGCACAAGTTTGCAAGCCGCTGCCGTTGCTGCTGCAAAAATCGCATCTGGTCAAATAGACAGTGCAATAGCTGCCGGAACAGACACTGTCAGCGATGTTCCCATTACCTTCAGTAAAAAATTCGCCAGTCGTTTGGTGAAGCTTGGCAAGGCGCGTGATATGAAATCCAGATTGCGTCTGTTCAAGGGGTTTAGTCCAAAAGAATTAAAGCCTAATCCGCCTTCTGTCAACGAGCCGCGCACGCTAATGAGTATGGGGCAGCATTGCGAGCTTATGGCTCAGGAATGGGGTATTACGCGAGAAGCACAAGATGAACTTGCCGTGGCTAGTCATTTAAACGCAGCAGCGGCTTATCAACGCGGTTTTTATGATGAGTTACTCGTGCCTTGCGAAGGTGTATTGCGTGATAACAACATGCGCCCCGATACCAGTGTAGAAGCGTTGGCTGGTCTGCGTAAAGCCTACGAAAAAAGCGATAAAGGCACGCTTACTGCGGGTAATAGCACGCCATTAACCGATGGAGCAGCTGGTGTGTTATTGGCCAGTGAAGAATGGGCGAAAGAGAGGGGTTTACCCATCCTTGCCTATCTTACGCACACACAAACCGCTGCTATCGACTTTGTTGCAGGTGCAGGCTTACTTATGGCACCAACTTTAGCGGTAAGTGACATGTTGGCACGCGCACAATTGTCTCTACAGGATTTCGATTTTTACGAAATTCACGAAGCATTTGCAGCTCAGGTTTTATGCACTTTAAAAGCCTGGGAAGATCCAGACTATTGCAAGAACGAGTTGGGTCGTGATGCACCTTTAGGCAGCATCGATAGAGCCAAGTTGAACGTTAATGGTAGTAGTTTGGCGGTTGGTCATCCCTTTGCTGCAACGGGTGCACGAGTCACAGGAACCTTAGCAAAAATTCTTGATGAAAACGGAGGCGGGCGTGGCCTGATCTCTGTGTGTACTGCCGGTGGGATGGGTGTTACCGCCATTATGGAAAAATAAACGGCTAAACCCAGACTGCATCAGTTAAGCCGCCGTTAGCGTTTTAAGCGACGACAACGCGCTTGGCCCACAAGTGAATGAGGTGTGTTCTTATGAATATCTGTTGTTTTAAAGCGTGGCGACGGCGGTTTATGCGTACTGAATACAGGCAGTCAATGGCACTGTTATTGTTGCTTCTGGGTGTCAGTCAAGTTGCTACCGCGCAGTCTGTTCCTGCGTCCGAGCAGCAGTACGATGTTTATCACTTAAGTGCTGAAGCGCAAATTGATGTCGCCAACGATTTAATGAGCGTGAACGTTACAGCGCAAGCCACCGACAACGATTCTGCTGAGCTTGCGAACAAGATCAACGCCACCATGGGCTGGGCTGTTGCGAAATTAAAAGCCTACCCTTCTTTATCTACCCGCACTCTGGATTACCAGACATACCCCCAATACGAACGTGGGGGTTCACGCATCAAGGGTTGGGTGGCCAGTCAGTCGATTCGTCTTGAGTCTGATAACTTTGAACAGGTCAGCAAAGCTCTTCAGGTTTTACAAGCTCGAATGCAGGTTCAGGGCATGCAGCTAAAAGCGAAACCTGAAACGCGTAAAAAGGCTGAAGATCAACTCATTAATACTGCACTTGAAGCGTTCAAGCAGCGTGCAACATTAATCCAGACCAACATGGGTGCACCGGGCTATCGGGTGATGAATATGTCTATCAATACCAGTGGCTCACGCGTGCACCATCGTGGGCAAGAGAACTACCGTGCCGAGTCGCTCGATATGGCTGTTTCGGCAGCGCCTGTAGTGGAAGCTGGCACGAGTACTGTCACTGTTCACATCAATGGCCAGATTCAGTTAGAGTAAGGTAAAACATCACTAAGAGGTAATGCATGAGCGATCACGCTGAATTTATGCAGGCTGCAATTGAAGAAGCCAGAAAAGGCTTGGCGGCAGGTGGTATACCTATCGGTTCGGTTTTGGTGCTCGATGGCAAAATTATTGGTCGTGGGCATAATCAGCGGGTGCAAAAGGGCAGTGCTATTCTCCATGCCGAAATGGATTGTCTGGAAAATACCGGCCGACTTCCCGCCAGTGATTATCAACGTGCCATTCTCTACTCAACACTCTCTCCATGCGATATGTGCAGCGGTGCTGCCTTGCTCTATGGTATCGGTCATGTGGTGGTCGGTGAAAACCGGACGTTTCAAGGCCCTGAGAGCTATGTCACCAGCCGAGGGGTGAAGGTTGAAGTGCTCGATAATGAGGAATGCATCGCTCTAATGGAGGCCTTCATACGCGACAAGCCTGAGCTTTGGAACGAAGATATCGGCGTCTAACCCTTTTCAGTTTGCAACTTTCCGATTCCAGCAGTGGCTAACGGCCCTGCTATTGCTTATGACTGAGACAAACTGTGTTTGGTCTGCAACGACCAGAACAGGTAAAACCACGCCAAAATCTGCTTGGTTGCGACTCCGCAACCTAAGAAAAACGGGTAAAATTGGCGCTTAATTACACTTCACACTTTTGTTCGAGGGTTCGTCCATGAAAATTCTTGTAGGCGTAAAGCGCGTACTCGACTACAACGTCAAGGCCCGGGTTAAGGCCGATAAGTCTGGTATTGAGCTGGCTAACGTCAAAATGTCGATGAATCCATTCGACGAAATTGCCGTCGAAGAAGCCTTGAGAATCAAAGAAGCCGGTAATGCTGAAGAGGTTATCGTTGTCTCTATTGGCCCATCGCAAAGTCAGGAAACCATTCGCACAGGGTTAGCCATGGGAGCCGACCGTGGCATTTTAATCGAAACTGACGATCTGCTCGAGCCTCTGGCCATTGCCAAGTTGTTCAAGCATGTTGTCGAAAAAGAATCTCCCGGTTTGGTTGTGCTCGGTAAGCAAGCCATCGATGGCGATAATAATCAAACCGCGCAAATGTTATCTGCCCTGACAGGTATGGCACAAGCAACGTTTGCATCCAAGGTTGAATTCGATGGCGATCACTTGAACGTGACCCGTGAAGTTGATGCTGGCCTTGAAACTATCAGAGTAAAAAGTCCTGCCATTGTTTCAACCGACTTGCGTCTTAACGAGCCACGATACGCAAAGTTACCCAACATAATGAAAGCCAAGAAGAAGCCGCTGGAAATTATCCCGGTTGCAGATACTGGTGTTGATGTCAGCGTTGGTTTGTCGGTAGTTGAAGTTAATGAGCCGCCAGAGCGTGAAGCGGGCGTGATAGTTTCGAGTGTGGCAGAGCTTGTCGAGAAGCTGCGCAACGAAGCAAAAGTCATTTAAGCCATCGCATCAGGAGCATATAGTATGAGCATATTAATTCTTGCAGAACATGAAGGCGGTGCACTTCGTCCGGCAACGTTGAATGTCGTTGCCGCGGCAAAAGCCATTGGCGGCGATATTACGGTTTTGGTTGCAGGTCATAACGCGGGCGATGTGGCAACAGCCGCCGGTCAGATCGATGGTGTTAGTAAAGTACTGCATTGCGACGATGCAGCCTACGAACACGAATTGGCAGAAAATCTTTCGGCATTGGTTTTAAGCATTGCAGAGAGCTATACACACGTTATGTTTGCTGCAACCGCAGCTGGCAAAAACGTTATGCCTCGCGTTGCGGCTTTGCTGGATGTTTCGGCTATTTCAGATATAACCGATGTAGTATCTGACGATACCTTTATCCGCCCAATTTATGCGGGTAACGCCATGGCAACAGTGAAAAGCACCGATAAAGTAAAAGTCATTGGTGTTCGTACCACCTCATTTGAAGCAGGTGCTGAGTCGGGTGGAAGCGCTGCGATTGAATCTCTTGCAGCAGTGGCAGCCAGCGATTTAGTGAGCTTTGTTGGTCAGGAATTATCAAAATCCGATCGTCCCGAACTCACCAGCGCCGACATTGTTATCTCGGGTGGTCGTGGCATGCAAAGCGGCGATAACTTTGTCATGATTGATGAAATCGCGGCGAAATTGAATGCAGCCGTTGGCGCATCAAGGGCCGCGGTCGACGCTGGTTTTGTACCTAACGAATATCAGGTTGGCCAAACCGGTAAAGTTGTTGCTCCAAATCTGTATATCGCGGTGGGCATATCCGGTGCAATTCAGCATTTAGCCGGTATGAAAGACAGTAAAGTGATCGTTGCCATTAACAAAGACGAAGAAGCACCTATTTTCCAAGTGGCCGATTACGGCTTGGTTGCTGATTTGTTTGATGCACTTCCAGAATTGAGTAAAGCTCTGGACGGCTAATTCGGTCGTATATTGTTGTACCCGGCATTAAGCCAGGCCTGTACGCAAAGTGAATAAAAATGCGGCGACAACCGTTTGGTGGTCGCCCGCTTAATGACGGAGAATTCCCATGAGCTACACCGCACCAGTTAAAGACATTTCCTTTGTTTTAAAAAATGTTGTTGGTCTGAGTGAGATTGCTAAGCTAGAGGGGTTTGAAGATGCCTCCGAAGATCTGGTTGATGCGATTCTTGAAGAATCAGCCAAGTTCACTGCTGAAATCCTATCCCCGCTAAACAGTGTTGGTGATCAACAGGGTGCAAGCTGGGCCGAAGACGGTGTAAAAACCGCCGATGGTTGGAAAGCAGCGTATGAACAGTTTGTTGAAGCAGGCTGGAATGCGTTGGCTTTTCCAACTCAATATGGTGGCCAAGGCTTACCTATGTGTGTATCTGCCGCGGTGCAGGAAATGTGGCACAGCTCGAACATGGCGTTTGGACTTTGTCCGTTACTGACACAAGGTGCTGTTGATGCTATCGAGCATCATGCGTCTGATGAACTAAAAGATCGTTACCTTCCCAATATGGTGCAAGGTGTCTGGTCTGGCACCATGAACCTCACTGAGCCCCAGGCGGGTACCGATTTAGCAGCCATTCGTACCGCAGCCGAACCCGATGGCGAGCACTACCGTATTAAAGGCCAGAAAATCTACATCACTTACGGCGATCAGGATCTCACTGAAAACATTGTGCACCTGGTACTGGCCCGACTTCCCGATGCGCCCGAGGGTGTTAAAGGCATTTCACTGTTCATCGTGCCAAAGTTCCTGGTTAACGATGATGGTTCTCTGGGCGAGCGCAACGATGTTAAATGTATTTCCATTGAACACAAGCTTGGCATACATGCGAGCCCCACATGCGTCATGGCCTATGGCGAGAACGATGGTGCCATAGGCTATCTGGTGGGTAAGGAGCATCATGGACTGATGTACA
Source organism: uncultured Granulosicoccaceae bacterium (assembly GCA_937922945.1). Classification (GTDB taxonomy): domain Bacteria; phylum Pseudomonadota; class Gammaproteobacteria; order Granulosicoccales; family Granulosicoccaceae; genus Granulosicoccus. Next base: position 944 of record CAKZUP010000094.1, on the reverse strand, counting down.
TGTTTACCATGATGAATCAGGCCAGACATGCCGTTGGTGTTGAAGGTTACGGTATTGCAGAACGTGCATACCAACAAGCACTGGCGTACGCTAAAGACCGTAAGCAAGGACAGACTTTGCTAGGAAAGAGTGAAGACGATCAGGGCATCGTTAATCATCCAGATGTGCGCCGTATATTAATGACCATGCGTTCCAGTATCGAAGCCATGCGAGGCCTCGCGTTGGAATGCGCTGCTGCGTTCGACATCGCCAAGAAACACCCTGATGCAGATGTTCGCGAGCGATCGCAACGTAAGGGTGAGTTGCTAACACCATTGGTTAAGGGCTGGTCTACAGAACTTGGTGTAGAGCTATGTTCGCTTGGTGTGCAAGTACACGGCGGTATGGGCTATATAGAAGAAACCGGTGCAGCGCAGCATTTACGTGATGCGCGAATTGCCCCTATCTATGAAGGCACTACGGCCATTCAGGCGAATGATCTTATCGGACGAAAAACTGCCCGAGACGGTGGCAAAGGATTAATGGAGCTTATGGGCGAGATGAACGAAACCCTAAGCCAGCTTGAAGCTGCCGACGATACCAATCTGAAGGCTATCGCCAAGCGTTTTAAGGTCGCTATGGTATCTGCTGAAGATACCGGTAAATGGATGTTAGGTCAGAACGATGCGACATTGCCTTCTGCCACATCTGTGGAATTTCTGATGATGATTGGCCGCCTGGCTGGTGGATGGATGATGGCTCGTTCAGCCGTTGCGGCAGCCAGACTCAACAAAGAGCCGGGCGCCGATACTGCTTATCTTGATGCCAAAATTATGCTCGCGCGCTACTACGCAGAACGCATGCTACCGTTAGTTGAATCGAGCAAAACCATTATTACTGAGAGTGCTGAGAGCACCATCTCTGTGGCAGTCGATCAGCTTTAGCTGATCGACACGATGGCAGAG
>CAKZUP010000093.1 GCA_937922945.1 uncultured Granulosicoccaceae bacterium | reverse complement strand
TGGTGTATGACGAATTGAATACCGATCTTACGATACCGTTGCAAGTAGCGTTCAATCGTTCGACGAGACTTGTTAAGCAATTTAGCTGCATTAACAATGTCAATCTTACCTTCTGCAACCTTGGCAATCGTATCTACTGTGAGTTGGGCCTTTGAATCCATAACAATCATCCTTAGCAACCCTCTGACCCTTGAAAAAAGGGCACAGAGAATCACTGATTAGGTAGACCGTCAATATCGCTTGGTAATTAGTTGCGACATAATCGCTTGGTAGTTAAGGTACGACAGAATGGCTCGGTGTTAACACGATAAGTTGTAAAAGTCGGCACTTGATCTGCCGTACACTGTACGACCAAGTTGAGCTCTGTAGTTCCGGTTTCGGCCCAATATAGTAACTCAGTCCTAACTTTTTATGGTATTCCCATAGTTGGCAGGTATCTGTCAGTAAGAAGGGACATGCACCTGTGAACTACGAATATTTCGGCCCAATCGCGAGACGATCACCGCTTTGATTTCGAGTTCACAGGTGCGCTTGAGTTCATTAACGAATACTCAGGGCTTGCCGTAGCACCGGCTCACCTATATTGCCTTCGCAGAGCTCAAGCTTGCATATCCCATTTTTGGATTATCGCACTCGAGGAGCATCATGTGAATAGTAAAAACACTGAAATCTATAAAGCGTATATCGGTATCGACTGGGCAGATAAGAAACACGATATATGCATCCAGTCTGAAGTGCTAAAGAATGATGAGTACGCTGTAATTACGAATAAGATTGAAGATGTTGATGCTTGGGCATTGGACATGTACAAACGTTTTGGCAGCCCGATAGCCGTGGCGGTAGAGCTTACCAAGGGTCCGATAGTTTATGCGCTTCAAAAATACGATTTTTTTGTGATTCATCCAATTAACCCTTCGACGTTAGCGAAGTACCGCGAAGCGTTTAAGCCAAGTCGCGCTAAAGACGATCCGACAGATGCATTATTGGCGGTTGAGCTAATACGTCACTATCCGAATAAATTTAAACCGCTAAAACCGCAGAGTAAAGAGCTGCGAGCTTTGTTTACGTTGACAGAGCACAGGCGCAAGTTAGTTGGTGACAGAGTCAGTCTAACTAATCGAATCAGATATGCGCTGAAACAGTATAACCCTCAAATACTCGATTGGTTCGATCGAATCGATACGCCGATGTTTTGCGAGTTTGATGAGCGATGGCCAACAGCTGGACAAGCTCGACGTGCCCGTCGAACAACACTGACCAAGTTTTTCCATTCTTATAAAATGCGTCGTGGAGAATTATTGAACGAAAGGCTGGACGCAATCAAAAGTGCTGAAGCACTAACTACAGATGATGGTGTGGTTATTCCGCACCGACTGCAAGCTTTGGTATTGGTGGACCAACTCCGAGTTACTCTGGCAGCCATTAAACGCTATGACGAGCAAATACAAGAACTGGCAGAGGCACATGTTGACTTTAATCTGTTTGATTGTCTGCCTGGAGCAGGCCCTTCACTAGCGCCCAGGTTACTTGTCGCCTTCGGTGAGCAACGTGATAGGTTTGCAAATGCCAGTGAGCTTCAGACGTATTCTGGTATAGCGCCAGTGACAGAACGCAGCGGAAAGAAATGTTGGGTTCATTGGCGATGGAGTTGTCCTAATTTTTTACGGCAAACATTTACCGAATGGGCATCTCAAACGATTAATAAATCGTTTTGGGCAGGTGCATTCTATCGGCAGCAAAGAGCCAAAGGGTGTACCTACCAGGCGGCGGTTAGGGCTTTGGCCTATAAATGGATTAGAATATTGTATCGGTGTTGGATGACACGAACGCCGTATGACGAGTCAAAGTATTTAAAGGCTCTCAAGCGCAGAGGCTCGCCGTTAATGAACCAAGTAGCTGACTCATTAGGTACTTGACTGAATGACTCAGGGCGTGAAGCGGACATAATACCTTTCGAAATAACTCTATTTTTAACGATATAATTTGATGATTGATCTTACAAATGTGGATGGGCTTGTTAGGTTTCAATGTTCAGTTGATAGCTATGAGTTCCCACACTTAATGGATGATGATTGGTGCAAAATTGATGTGAGGGTAACAACTGAAGAAAATGTCTTTTCGGTGATTGACCCTGCGTTAGATGCGAGAGAGCTAATCAGCTTAATGAACTGGTTTCAATGTCTATCAGAAGGGAAATTACCGAGATTTGCGTGCAATTCGTTTATTGAACCGAATTTGGAATTCGAATTTTTAGCGGCAAAAAATAATTCTGTCAGAATAACTATTAAGCTAAGACTTGAAATGCAGCCTGACTTTAAGCTCGTACAATTTGGGAGTAAACAACCCGATTGGAAATTGATTTTTGAAGTCAATTCAGACCAGTTTTCAAAAATACTTCAGGGCATGAACGAAGCAATAAAGGATTATCCGATTCGCAGCGGGAAGCCTCAATATCAATAGCTCCAGAGGCAGCTTCGGGGACTTTTCAGACATTAAAATTCAGATCATTTCGTACACTGTCTGTCAGATCAAGTCTCAGTTTTTACAGATAAGTAGCGATTCTGCTTGCATGCCGCCCGGTTGCTCTAAGCCCATTATCTGTAAAATGGTTGGAGCAATCGATGGCAAGCCTAGCCCGTTCTTCAATTGCCACACCTGTTCATCATTGATAACACAGGCCACTGGAAACGTGGTGTGCTGGGTATGGGGAACACCGGTAATCGGATCTTTAAGCATATCGGCATTGCCATGATCGGCCGTTAGTACAATGGAGTAGCCGTTTTTAATGGCGGCATCCCATAGCCTTCCAACTTTTTCATCGACTACTTCAACCGATTTAATCACCGCTTCGGGCACACCGGTATGCCCGACCATATCGCCATTGGCGAAATTAACGATAATTAAATCGTGCGATTGAGCATTCAAGGCCTTTTCAACACCGAGCGTTATGCCCTCGGCACTCATCTCAGGCTGTAAATCGTAGGTTGCAACTTTCGGTGAATCCACCAATAAACGATCTTCACCTTTCAATGGTGCATCCAATCCACCATTAAAGAAAAACGTAACGTGAGGAAATTTCTCCGTTTCCGCGCAGCGTAGTTGCAACAGCCCAGCATCGGATACCACCTGACCCAACGTATTCTGCGCATCATCTTTTGTGAAGCCACAAGGAAAAGGATAAGAGGATTCGTAGCGAGTCATGGTCGTTAGGCTCACTGGCTTGAATTCACCCCGCTCGAAAGCGTTAAAATCGGCAAGACCTAACGCCTCACTTATTTCACGTGGTCGATCGTTGCGAAAATTAATGAATATAAGCTCGTCATCTGCGATCATGCCGTCGTAATCACCAATGACCGTTGGCTGAATAAACTCATCTGTTTGGTCTTCTTTATAGGCCGCATCGATAGCATCTTGTGCCGTTTTTGCTGAGCTGCCTTCGGCCCGAACCATTGCATTCCATGCAGATTCAACTCTATCCCACCGCTTATCTCTATCGAGTGCGTAATAACGACCGACGACGGTAACGATCTTTCCATTGGCTTTTTGTAACGCACGCTCAACGTCATGAAGGTAGTTGGCCGCACATTGAGGCGCGGTATCTCTACCATCAGTAATCATGTGGACCAGTGGTTGCACCTGGTGAGCTTCACACAGAGCGATGGTTGCCAACAAGTGATCGACATGGCTGTGCACACCACCATCGGATACAAGGCCAAGCAAGTGTATAGGGCGTTTTTTCTCACTTGCTCGCTTAATGGCAGCAACAAGCGCTTCGTTTGAATTAAAGCTGCCGTCTTTTATGGCATCGTTGATCTTCACTAGGTCTTGTTTTAATACCGTACCAGCGCCCAGCGTTAAGTGCCCCACTTCCGAGTTGCCCATTTGACCATCGGGCAAGCCCACCGCCATACCAGATGCCTCTATCAGACAAACCGTATTGGAAGAATAGATTCGATCAAGATTCGGAGTAGCTGCGAGCGCAACCGCATTGTTTTCTTTGGATGGATTTACACCAATGCCGTCCATGATGATCAATATCACCGGACGACGCACACCATTATCAGACGCACTCATGGATATCTGTTCCAATTAATTATTGTGTGTAAGCGCTTAGCTTTTAGACAAGCCTGGTCGAATTATAACTGTCAGCCCCGAGGGTCGGGACTCATCTGCTTGCTACGGCCCACTCTCGTCCGAATCATTGTGATCGGTTAAGCTATTTCTATAGCCACCCGAGGTTTTGGGGGTAGCAGCGCCAGAAGATTCTGTTTTAACTTCTTCTTCCACCATGCTTTCCCGTGCATCTGACGCATCCTTAACCCATAGCTTGAATCGTGAGGATAAAAACACGCCCAGTTCGAACAGGATATACATGGGCACGGCCAGAAGAATCTGAGAAACCACATCTGGTGGCGTCAGAAACATCCCGATAATAAAAGCACCCACAAAGACATAAGGGCGCATTTTGGTTAGTTTTTCCGGTGTTGTTACACCCGTAACAACCAACAAAACGGTAGCAACCGGTACTTCGAAGGCAATACCAAATGCGAAAAACATGGTGATTACAAAGTCCAGGTATCGCGCGATATCTGGGCTCACTTGCACACCCTCAGGCGCAACGTTGATCAGAAAGCCAAATACCAAAGGAAACACAACGAAGTAGGAAAACGCAACGCCTGCGTAGAACAACAAGGTACTTGACGCGAGCAAAGGAGCAACCAGGCGCTTTTCGTGTGAATACAATCCAGGGGCAACGAAAGCCCAGATTTGATAAAGCAAAAACGGAATGGCCAGAAAAACACTCAACATTAAAGAGAGCTTTAACGGAATAAGGAACGGGCTGGCCACTTCGTAAGCGATCATTTCCGTGCCTTCGGGCAACAGCCGTGAAAGCGGATCGGCTAACCACGAATAAATTTTGTCACGAACAATAAACAACGGAATGAACAGCAACACAACCGCCAACACCATCTTCATCAGACGATCGCGTAGCTCAATCAGGTGCGATAAAAAGCCTTGTTCCTGTTCTACTGTTTCGTTGGATGAGGCCAATGTTCAAATTCTCTTGTAAGGTTGACCTAATGCAGGTTACTTGGGTTAGTTGCCGCGAGCGTCAGGAATGATAAAGCGCTAAGCCGCATTTACGAAGCTTTATTGTTTGGCTGCGTGGAGACAGGGTTACTACCCGACGAATCATGAGAGGCCAAATCGCTTGAGCCAGCTGGTTCGTTCAACACTTCAGGACCATCATCAACCAGATTGGCCTCAGAAGAGCCCGCAGTAGAGTCTGCCGCAGTAGAACCTGTGGCACTGTCCTTCACCGCACTGATGGATTTTTCAGCATCTTTAAAAGCATCACCTGTGGAGGTTTCAATATCTTTTTTGGCGGTGTGCATCATTTCGCGCAACTCATCTATCTGGCTTTTCTGATCGCCAATGAGTTTTTTAAGGTCACCGGTTTCCAACTCGCGAGAAATATCAGAACGCACACCACGAACAAATCGCTGTGCCTTGCCCACGTAGCGGCCAACCTTCGCCGCAACAGCAGGTAGGCGTTCCGGACCGATTACCACAAGCGCAACAATGCCAATGGTCATCATTTCTAAAAAACCGATGTCAAACATAGTTAGTCGGTGCTGATCGTTTTAATAAACAACTTATACTTTGTTTTCTTCGTTGTCGCGCTTTGCCGCAGTCTCAACATCGTCTTTTACTTCTTCGATCTGAGCTGTCGTTTCTTCTGCTTCGTCTTTCACGGCAGTTTTGAATCCTTTTACTGCACCACCAAGATCGCTACCAATATTTTTTAGGCGCTTCGCACCAAAAATAACGATAACAATGGCAAGTATCAGCAAAAGCTGCATCGGGCCTGGCATACCCATAATTGATAATCTCCTGTAAACCTTCTTTTTTAGACCAATTTGTCGGACAAACTCGCCGGACAAACTTGTGTTCCAACGTGTTAACCCTGCTTATCGGACCTGCTTGTCGAATCGGCTCGGCTGGCTTTCTCTTCAAGCCCTGACACACCTTCGCGCCGATTCAACTCATTCAGTACGTCATCGGGTCCAAGCCCCTTATGACTTAATAATACCAGCATGTGAAACCACACGTCGGCCGCTTCAGCGATCAGGTGAGCATTGTCATCACTCTTGGCCGCCAAAATAAATTCAATAGACTCTTCACCCACCTTTTTCAAAATGGCATCTTCACCGCCGGCCAACAACGAGGCAACGTAGGAGCTTGACGGGTCTGCAAGCTTACGCTGTTCAAATGTGTGCGCCAGTCGATCAAGAACGTCAGAGCTGCTCACAGCAGGCCTCCCAACCGACGCAGCGTACCTTTCGCACCTGAGCAACAAACCCCGGTAACAGAGCTAAGATCGCCGTTTCTACTCATTTTTAAAGCAGTATCCTGTGTGATTAACTTGGCGACGTATCGCACCGTTCTCAAGGCTGAAAATCCAATAACCCTTACATTTAACAAGGGTTTTTAATCGGTACCGTAAATTTCACCAGGCGGTTTCAACACCGCTTCCGTGGTTTGCCACTCGTTATTTTCATCTAATTGACGAAAAAAACAATGCGCCCTGCCGGTATGACAGGCAATGCCGCCAACTTGCTCAATTTGCATCAATATTACGTCACCATCACAATCCAGTCGTATCTCCTTTACGTGCTGAACGTGCCCGGAATCCTCACCTTTACGCCACAGCTTCTGCCGTGAACGAGAAAAGTACACCGCACGACCGGTTTCAACCGTTTCCTGCAATGCCTCTCGGTTCATCCACGCAACCATCAGAATGGCTTTGCTTTTTTCATCCTGAGCAATGGCAGGCACCAGCCCCGCATCGTTAAATACAACCGCATCTAGCATTTATTTTCAAACACTTAGCCCATACCGGAAGCGGAAATTCTACCATGCGTAGAAGCTAAAGCCTGCGTACTTTACGTGATAGACAACGCAACTCATTAGCGTAATGTTGCGCGATTAGGCACTTTGCTCACCGGTGACGTTATTCCGCCGTGCGAATCAATAAGCGATACTTCTCGGTAGCTAATGCGTTGCAGAATACGGTTGGCGATAACGATACATGCGCCGAAACTGTTCATCCTGTGTACAAGCACTCTGGCCGTATCGTTGTATTGTGTTTATGCTTTGTATTCAGCTCCTACAAGCGTCAACCAATTGAACGTTACGTATCCGTGAAAAATTCAATCACCCTGACCATTGTTGCTTGCGTCATTGCTGTTGGCGCGGCCGGATACTGGATCTATCGTTTTGCGGATGATTTTCCAGAGCAGGCGCAATACGACACACTTAGCCAACGCTATGTTGAGTTAACAACCGACATCGACTCGGCAGTGGCGCAAAGTGAATCGCTCCGCTCGCTTGAAGCCAACATTGAAAAAATCGACCTGCCAACTGAAACGCTGTTTGTTTCCCTGGTATACGCAAACGAGGACAAGAAGGAACTTGTTATCAAGAATGATATTAAAAGAAGCGGGACCAGAGTCAGAGCCGTGTTTAATGGAGGTGGGTATGGGCGTATTGGTTCACAACACTTCTGGATTTTCCAATACCCGATTTCAAAATTCAAAATACAGCATGTTGAGTTCCGGTTTGCACGCGCCTCACCGACTAACACGCCAGAATAAACTCGACACAAACTTGCAGCAATTCAACTAAATGCGTACTTCAATCCCTTGCGCCTGCATAAAGGCTTTCGCTTCACCAATGGCGAATTCACCAAAATGAAAAATGCTTGCCGCGAGTACGGCATCAGCACCACCTTTAACCACTCCATCGACCAGATGCTGCAATTCACCCACACCACCAGAGGCAATAACCGGTATCTCTACCGCATCTGAAACCGCTTTAGTGACGCCAAGATCAAAACCGATTTTGGTCCCGTCTCTGTCCATACTGGTGAGTAGCAACTCACCAGCACCAAGCTCAGCCATTTTGATGGCCCATTCAACGGTATCGATACCAGTCGGCTTTCGACCACCGTGCGTAAAAATCTCCCAACGCGGTGTTTCACCGGGTTCGCTCACGCATTTAGAATCGATAGCAACCACAATACATTGGGAACCCACTTTGTCGCTGGCTTCACGAACCAGTTCAGGGTTATGTACTGCAGCAGTGTTGATGCTGACTTTATCAGCGCCGGCATTTAGCAGCGTTCTAACATCACTTACTGCACGAATGCCCCCACCAACTGTAAGCGGAATAAACACTTCTGATGCAACCTGTTCAACCACGTTGTACATTGTCTCTCGATTATCAGAGCTTGCAGTGATATCGAGAAACGTAATTTCATCTGCGCCTGCCTCGTTATAGCCGCGAGCAACGCTAACAGGATCACCTGCATCGCGGATATCCAGAAACTTCACGCCTTTAACAACGCGACCGGCGTCAACGTCAAGGCAAGGAATAATGCGTTTGGCTAATCCCATGCGTGCTAACTGCCTCTGTTGCTTAGTGCATCAGCCTGCTTTTGCGCGGCACCCAGCTCAAGTGTATTTTCGTACAATGCCCGGCCGACTATAGCACCACTAATGGCGGTGCCTTCAACCTTGCACAGCGCGGTAATGTCGTCCATGTTGGTCACACCGCCCGATGCAATAACAGGAATGGATATAGCATCCGCAAGCTCAGCGGTAGCAGTAACGTTGACCCCTTGCATCATGCCATCACGACTAATATCGGTATAAACAATAGCTGAGACGCCTACATCTTCAAATCGTTTAGCCAGTGACACCGCAGTAACGCTTGATGCTTCTGCCCAACCTTCAGTGGCAACAAAGCCATCTTTCGCATCAAGACCCACAATTACTTTTCCCGGAAAACGTGAGCACAGATCATCGACGAACTCTGGCTGCTTGACAGCAAGTGTACCTATTATCAAGTAACTGATGCCCGCATCAATATAATGCTGGGCGTTATCAACCGAGCGAATACCACCGCCAAGTTGTACAGGTAAATCTGGGTATGCAGAACAAATCGCTTCTGCTACAGCTGCATTGCGCGGCTCCCCTGCAAACGCACCGTCCAGATCAACCAAATGTAAACGACGAGCCCCCTGCTCAACCCATTGAGTAGCGACCGCTACCGGGTCGTCAGAGAACACCGTATCGTCGTCCATGCGGCCTTGTCGTAATCGGACACATTGGCCATTCTTTAAATCTATTGCGGGTATGATCAGCATTCGGGTAGGTCTATTACTTTAATGAATTAGATAAATAATACGTTTGTGTCTTCAAGATTCGCTTAGCGAATCGGCCACTTCAACGAGCTTGTCTGGTGCATACCATGTAACCGTGCTACTGGTACGCCTGCAGTTCAGTTAAACATTTTTTCTTAAACTGAGCCATCCCAGCTGATAAAATTCCTCAGTAACTGCAATCCATCACGTGCGCTTTTTTCAGGATGAAACTGACAGGCAAACAGTTTGGTCTGAGCCACAGCCACAGCGAATTCTTTTCCGTAATTGCAACGACCCACGACAGCTTCGTCAGAATCAGGTGCACAGTAATAACTGTGGGCAAAATAGAAACGCGCACCATCATCAATGCCACTCCACAGCGGGTGAGATCTGGCTTGATCCACTTTACTCCATCCCATATGCGGTACTTTTAACCGCTGAGCATGTTCATCAGGCTTAGTCTCATCAAACTTAGTCTTATCAAACAAAGGGTTGTCGAAGCGACGGACTTGTCCGGGTAATAAATTAAGGCAGTCGATACCTTCGTTCTCTTCGCTGTGCGTCAACAACACTTGTAGGCCCATACAAATTCCCATGAACGGCCGACTACCCATTAACTGTTGTATGGATTCAACCACGCCCGCGTCACCCAAGGCCGCCATGCAATCTGCTGCGGCACCTTGCCCGGGACAGACAATGCGATCGGCACTGGCGATAATATCGGCGTCGCTGGTGACGACGACCTCGTCACCATCAGCCACGCTTTCTATGGCTTTCGAAACGGAGCGCAGGTTACCCATGCCGTAATCTATGACGACGATTCTTTGCATTAGTTAATTCAAACCGTATTGAGCAAGCAAGCTTAAGCAAACATGATTAAACAACTGAGGCTACAACGCACCCTTCGTTGAAGGCAATTGACCGGCCGCACGATCGTCTATCGTACAAGCCATTCTAAGAGCTCGACCAAATGCTTTAAATAGCGTTTCGATTTTATGGTGTTCATTGGTGCCGCGAATAACATCCATGTGTACCGTGGCCTTTGCATGGTTAGCAAAACCCTGAAAAAATTCAGAGGTTAGCTCAACATCGAAGTTCCCGACTTTCGGACGCACAAACTCTGCGTTGAAAAACAAGCCCGGCCGCCCTGAAAAATCAATAACAACTCTAGACAATGCTTCATCGAGCGGCACATAAGCATGCCCATAACGTTGAATGCCTTTTCTATCACCCAAGGCTTTATCGAAAGCCATTCCGAGCGCAATACCAATATCTTCAACACTGTGATGATCGTCGATGTGGTTATCGCCATCGCAGTGAACAGACAGATCCATTAACCCATGACGCTTAATCTGATCGAGCATGTGATCAAGAAACGGTACGCCAGATTGCAATTGTCCATTGCCCTGCCCATCGATATTCAGTTCGCAGGCAATCTTGGTTTCAAACGTATCTCTCGACACATTGGCTTGGCGTGAACTCACCAGGTCACTCCTTATATAGTTGGGCTAAAGGATACACCGTCGTCACAGGCTGTGACAGCCACGGATTCACAAGAGTATTAGCAATATTTGAGCAATAGCGTCTAAACGCACGCCGTTACCGTCATCCCTTATTCCATTTTGCCTCTGCCCAACCGGGCAACGCTCTTTCCGCGCGAAAAAACATAGAGAGGTTGAACCCGTTTCCATGCTAGTCAGACAGAGCGGCCAAATTCCGCCAAAAAGCCAGACAGCGCACACCTAACGGGTAAATTTGGCCATGTTGGGCGCCGCTGCCTTAGGAAATCGCGCAAAGTTGTATTGACAACTTGACCGCTTTGACGATATTCTCATTGAAATACTGACGTTTCAACATGATGCTGAACCAACAATCGCCCATTCCGCTGTACCGGCAACTGGCCACCCGTATCAGTGAAGACATTGAAGCGGGTTTGCACCGCGTGTCCGAGAAAATTCCGTCGGAGAATGAACTTGCACAGCATTTCAGCATTGGACGCCCAACGGTGCGTCAAGCCACCGACCTACTGGTTCGTCAGGGAAAACTGGAGCGCCGACGCGGCTCTGGCACCTATGTGCTGCCACCGACACAATCAATCGATCTGTTTTCTCTTGCAGGTACCAGTGCGGCGTTAAGAAAAAGTGAGCTCAATGCCCGTCTGGAGTTAACAGCAACCCCAAAGAGGGAAAAAATCAGCTTCGAAGGCAGTGAGCTGCCATCGGACTATTTGCGCGTTGAACGGCGTACATCGGTAGACGATACACCGGTGCTGTATGAAACTTTGTGGTTAAGCACCGATGTATTCCCTGATTTAGAAAAGCATAATTTAGCCAACCAATCGTTGTCAGCATTAATCAGAGACGTCTACTTTCTGGAACCCAGCTCGGCCGATCAAACCTTTTTCGTCATTTGCGCCGATGATGCGCAGGCTAAGCAACTCGACACTAAAACCGGCACACCGCTGCTGCGGGTTTATCGGCAATTGCACTTCGGCAACAACAAGCATGCTTTGCACGCAGAAATCGTGTGCCTGACCGATCGCTTTGAGTTTTCACAGACTTTGTTTCCGGCCAATGCTGCGCAAGACACCATGAACCAACCAGTATGAACAGGTCCGTCATGAGCTTACGTATACACACATGAATCATGACACGACACCATTAATCCATAGACTACCCATGCATGTCGCGACCGCAATTAACGCGGTGAAGCGACTTGCAAATAACGAGAGTTATAACAATGAAAAATAGCGGCTATTACAGCCAGTTTGGCGGTGCATTCATTCCGGAAATACTCGTCCCTACGTTTGATGAGTTGGAATCGGCCTATCTGGAAGCAAGAGACGACGAAGCGTTCTGGCAGGAATACCTAGAGCTGATGTCTACCTATTCGTGCCGGGCCACACCGATAACACTGCTTGATAATCTGACCGAGCAATTAGGTGGTGCGAATATCTATGTTAAACGTGAAGATCTGAATCACACCGGTGCGCACAAGGCAAATAATGTGATGGGTCAGGGCTTGTTAACCAAGCGCATGAAGAAAACTCGCGTTATTGCTGAAACCGGCGCTGGCCAACACGGTGTTGCCACAGCAACCATGGCCGCCAAATTCGGTTTTGATTGCACCATATACATGGGTGCACATGATGTGCAACGTCAACGACCTAACGTTTTTTGGATGGAGCAAATGGGTGCAACCGTTGTAGCGGTAAAAGAAGGCAGCCAGACTCTGAAAGATGCGATTAACGAAGCATTCCGGGACTGGGTTACGAATATGGACGATACACACTATGTGCTTGGCACAGCCTGTGGCCCGCATCCGTTTCCTGAAATGGTGAGCTGGTTTCAATCTATCATTGGCACCGAGGCACGCGAACAAATGCTCGAGCGCACCGGCAAATTGCCAAGCCGCGTTTACGCCTGCGTTGGCGGTGGCTCCAACGCCATGGGCATATTCAGCGGCTTTATGGACGATAACGACGTTGAACTGGTTGGCGTGGAAGCCGGAGGGCGAGGTCGCGGTAGTGGCCAGCATGCTGCCAGGCTTGCCTACGATGACGCCTCCGTTGGCGTTGCACAAGGCTATAAAACCTTCTTCCTGCAAGACCACGACGGGCAAATGCAGGATACTCACAGTGTGTCGGCAGGTTTAGATTATGTTGGTGTTTCCCCCATACTCAGCCATTTGCACGAAACCAAGCAAGTGCGCTTTGAAGCAGCCACCGACGATGCCGTGGTGGAAGCGATGCAACGAACGGTTCGTTATGAAGGTTTAATTCCCGCTCTGGAATCATCGCACGCATTCGCACAAGCTTATAAAGAAGCACCTATGATGTCTTCTGACGACAACATATTAATTAATATGTCTGGCCGTGCCGACAAAGACATTTTTACCGTTGCCGATGCTGTTCACGATCCGAAATGGAAAGACTTCATCATTGAAAAAGCAGACGCGTATCGACGGGAGATGAACAATGGCTAAGCAGGAAACCAAGCTCGAGCTTTCCATTCGTGCAGCGCGGGAAAAGAAAGACATTCTGCTAATGACACACATTGTGCTGGGCTACCCAAGCTTCGATGACAGCCTGCGTGTTGTTGAAGACATGGTAAAAGCAGGTGTTGACTTAATGGAGCTGCAAATACCCTTTTCGGAGCCAATGGCCGATGGCCCGGTTATATTGAAAGCCAATGCTGAAGCATTAAAAGCCGGAGCTACCGTAGATCAAAGCTTCGAAATGGCAGAAAAAATGGCAAAAGAATTTGATATTCCCTTTCTGTTCATGACCTATTACAACATCTTATTTTGTCAGGGTGTTACAAGCTTTGTAGAGCGTTGCAAGTCTATTGGCATGCAAGGTTGTATTGTGCCTGACTTACCACCGGCAGAAGGCCAGGACTACCTTGACGCCATGCACGCAGCCGAATTAGCGCCAATACACATATTCACACCCAACACGCCCGAACAACGCATGCGTTTTTTAAGCGACAACAGCTCGGGTTTTATTTACAGCGTTGCACGTAAAGGGGTTACCGGAAAAGACACTGCGTTTAGCAGTGAGCTGGAAACTTATCTTGCACAATGTCGCAACAACACCGGATTACCGCTGGCCGTTGGCTTTGGCGTCAAGTCACCAGAAGACATTAATTTTCTACGCGGCAAAGCCGACATTGCCGTGGTGGGCTCAGAAACCATTCGGGTGATGGAAGAAAAAGGCGTTGCCGCTGTTAAGCCGTTTATAGAAACACTGGTTGCGTAACGTCTTTGCACAACTTAGTTGCTTTACTTAGTTGCTTACTTAGTTAATTTCCTGGGTCGATTTACTGGGTCGATTTACCGGGACACTTAACCAAGAAACTTATTAAAGATGTCCTATGGCAGCTGCCCAGCCAGAAGTCCGGACAGCTGCTTTTAAGAACACAGCTGTATCAACGCCATAAGCCTCGGGTTAAACTAATGCATCGTATTGAAATTATCTCAATACTGCTGCTGGTCAATTGATGCTCGGACCAATGCGCTAGCACGCCAATTGCAAAAGCTGCGTGGCCAATGACATGTTGGTATTAAAACCGCCACAGTTGTTTTAATAGTGCCAAAATCAATGGCGAAATAGTTTTGTATACTGTTTGGCTTACGCCATCTACCCTGCCCAACCCCTCAAGCACTGCGAATACGCCGAGACAACGCCGAGAAAATGCCATGAGATCAATTGCCTCATCACACTTTCGATGTCCTACCGCTCTGCTGGTTACAGCCTTACTGTTTTCCGGCTGCTCTGGTTCGAGTGATTCTGGCAGCGGCGCTAACGAACTAGCTGATGTCAGTACGAACGAACCAACTACTGGCTCTACTGGCGATACGAACGAACTGAGTGATAGCTCAACCAGCGACACGAATGAGCCAACAGATAATTCCCCCGAGGGAACAACAAGCAATTCCACAGATGAAACCACTGACCCATCAAACGCAAGTGGACCAGAAACAACGCGTGTAACTTTTAATATTACCGTTCCGGTCTATGTTTCCAATGCGCTACAGGTTCGATTGACTTGGGGCGATAAAGATATCAATGCAAGCTGGGTTGAAGATGAAACATGGGTTGCCGAGGTGGATTTTCCGGTAAACGTGAATAACCCACTCGTTGTTATGTTCAACGATAGCAACGGTGCGGTAGCCCTCGGGAGTGTCGAAACAGATTTTAAAACCGGATTGCAAGCCATGGAAAATTATGCCATTGCAGCAAACGATTTTAATACCGCAAAGTGGGACGATGACGGCGATGGTTATAACAACCTGAATGAATTACTTGCTGGCACAAACCCTCAAGGGCTCGATGCACCAGTCGCAGTTTCAGCCACACTGACACTCGTACCTGACAAGACCATTCGAATAAACTGGCAAGCTTCACCAAGGGCCGACTTTTATCGGGTTTTTGAAAGCCCTGATGGCCTGTCTGCAAGCACTCTAGTGAGTATCGATCTGGATGCATCGACTGTGCAATTCGATCATAGTGTGCCTTTGCATAAACGTACGAATGCAAAATACATAGTGCAAGCCTGCAACGCTATTGGCTGCACAGATTCAACGGAGCCGCTTGCGCTCGGTGCGTTAGACAACGGACTTACCTTGTTGCAAGCCAATCACACAGAAATTGGCGATAGCTTTGGAAGCGATATTGCAATTAGTGACGATGGACAAACTGTGGTGGTGTCCGCACCTCGTGAAGACAGTGCAGCCACTGGCGTTAATGGCGACCCGTTTGATAACTCTTTATCAGATGCTATTAGCAGTTCGTACTTGGCGGGAACCGGCGCGGCTTATGTATTTGCCCGCATCAATGGCCAATGGCAACAGCAGGCTTACTTGAAAGCCAGTAATACAGGTCGATCAGATCACTTTGGTACAGCGTTAAGTATCAGTGCCGATGGCAATACAATTGCCGTTGGCGCTTATGGCGAGAGCAGCTCTGCAACCGGTATCGATGGCAATCAGAGTGACGACTCAGCCATAAGAGCGGGCGCCGTTTATGTATATGTTCGAAACAATGGTGTCTGGACACAACAGGCCTATGTAAAAGCGAGCAATACGCAAACAGATAATTACTTTGGACGTGCTGTGAGTCTAAGCGCCGATGGTAATACCCTAGCGGTTGGTGCTCACGATGAAAAAAATGAATCCACTGAAATCAATGGAGATCAAACGCAAGGCACCCGCTTAAACACGGGCGCTATTTACATGTACTCTCGCCAGAATAGTCTTTGGACACAACAAGCTTATTTAAAAGCCAAACGCGAAGGCAGTGATTTCTGTTGTTTCGGAGGGCTTGGCAGAGTGCTAAGTTTAAGTGCAGACGGCAAGACTTTAGCGGCCGGAATGCAATACCGAACAGAGCGAGCAATCGTATTTACACAAATCGATGGGAACTGGCAACAAACGGCTACCATTGAGTCTCCCAACAGGCAGCTCGATGGAGACTTCGGAGAAAAATTAGAATTAAGTGCAGACGGTAAAACACTTGCCATTACCGCTGTGGGTGAGGTGCCTTTTGATGCGGAGCGCAATAGGATAGATGGAGCTGAAGAGGGAGTGGCCTACGTTTACGCCCTTGTTGATGGCGCCTGGCAAGAGCAAAGTTATTTTTATATCGATGAACACCCCAACGGTCGTCGGTTTGGTTTAGATGTAAGCCTTAGTGGCGATGGGGATACATTGGTTGTCTCATTCAATGGAAACAGACTCTATGTTTACACCAGAGCTGACGCTACCTGGAGCTTGATAGCAACGCTACCAGATACGAGCCCAATCCCGGCACTTACTCTCTACCGGCCGAGGCTCAATGGCAATGGAGATACTCTGGCTACTTCCGGCGGTTATGCTGGAACGGACGTGCACGGTGTTTTCTTGTTTTGAAACAAACACGATGACACTTTTTGCTCTGAAAACTGCAACAGGTTCAAGACCGTCAAATGCCTTGCACTATCGTTGCATTACACTTCCAGCCAGAAGGTGACCGGCCCATCGTTCGTTAACGATACTTGCATATCCGCTCCAAAAGAACCGGTTTGCACATTATCGATTTGCTTGGCCGCCCTATCACAGAAATCTGAAAACAACGCCTCAGCTAAAGCAGGCTTAGCGGCGGTAGAAAAACCGGGTCGACGGCCCTGAGTTGTATCTGCTGCTAGCGTGAACTGTGGCACCAGCAGCACGCCCGCTCCAGCCTGTATAACGTCCAGATTCATTCGCCCATCAGCATCAGAAAACACGCGATAGCCCAACAGCTTATCGACAAGCTTCTGACTGCTGGATTCAGTGTCGTGTGGTTGTACACCAACCAAAACACACAAACCCTGACCAATAGTGCCGATGACCACATTGTCTACCGAGACAGAGGCTTGTGTTACTCGCTGCAATAGCGCGATCAAATTAACTCTCCTGAAGCACT